>CAYFUV010000158.1:0-4565 GCA_964346435.1 uncultured Candidatus Bathyarchaeia archaeon
CCGAAATGGACTGGAACCATATTCGATCTATCCGTGGAACAGTAAATCCCTATCAGATAGAAGAACTTCATTCTCTCAAGAAATGGGAGAATAGAACATGGTTTTCGAATGCTAAAGAACGCAATTTATCTGAAGCTTTCTCTGAGCTGAAAAGACTTTCATTCGAATTAAAGCTTCCAAAGAGCACAGCGGAAACAGCCTCCGTTATATTCAGGAAGGCCTTAAAAAAACAAATAGCGCGTGGCAGGGCTTCTCTAAATATACTGGCTGCGGCCGTTTACCTGTCATGTAGGCAATGTGGTATTCCTCGGACTTTAAACGAAATTGCAACTATTGCCAATATGAGCAGAAAAGCTCTATCAAAGAATTATAGGGTCCTTGTGAAAGTACTTAATGCCCATGTACCCCTGTCAAATAGTCAAGAGTATGTTGCAAAGATTTCAAATAATTTGAAATTATCAGGTATGACTGAGATATTGGCCATAAAAATCCTTGAAGTTGCAGAAGACATAAGATTAACGAATGGTAAGGGACCTAATGGTATGGCATCTGCAGCGACATATATAGCTTCAGTATTAAATAATGAAAGAAAATCACAAGGAGATATAGCGAAAGTAGCGAACGTTACTACAGTAACACTTAGAAACCGATTTAAAGAACTCTCAAAAAGATTATTGATCGAGGTTGATCTATAGGCTATCGATTAGCTCGCTTATCTATAGACTTTTAGCTCGCGCGCGTTGCAATTAGCCAAGACAGGAGTTTTGTTACGTAAACTTAAAAATGAGTGGCTTTAAAGAAAGTTTAATCTAAAAATTCTTTTAGAAAATGGGTAATTAATTATAGCAAATAAGGAAAAAATGGAGATTATATTCATGTCTTTGGAAGAGAACAAATCTCCTGGCAGTGGTCATGGCTCGCGGGTGGGAATTCTGGAAGAGATCTCAGAATCAATCTCTGATCTTCAGGAAATACAGCGGATTAAGAATCTGGTTAAGAAGGCTCTTAAGCAGAGACACACTGTTGCAGAAATCGTTGAGAAAGGTCTCAAACAAGGATTAGATCAGGTAGGGGCCAGATATGAGCAGGGAGAGTATTTTCTCTCTGAACTTCTCTATGCTGGCGAGATCATGACAAATCTTTTCGGTGCATTGAAGCCACATATGAAACAGGTCGTTTTGGAGGAGAGAGGAATAATCTTGATCGGTACTGTGAGAGGCGATATGCATGATATTGGCAAGAACATCTTCGGCATGATGGCCCAGTTCTCAGGTTTCAAAGTCCATGATCTTGGTGTAGATGTAGACCCAAAAAGATTCGTAGATGAAACAAGAAAGACCGGAGCAAGTATAGTGGGAATGTCTACTCTTCTAACCTCAACATTGCCAGAGGTCAAGGTTGTGCTCGAAGGATTTAGGGAAGCTGGAATCAGAGACAAGATAAAAATAATCATAGGAGGTAATGCGGTCACTAAACAGTTTGGGGAGGAGGTTGGTGTAGATGCGGCTGCCCTCGATGCGGTTGAGGGCGTCGAGATATGTAAAAAGTGGGTGAATAACGGATGAATCCCCGTGAGAGAATCAAAGAGGTACTGAACTTTCGTAAACCAGATGTTCTCCCTTGGATCGAGAGTATCTATGAAGAGACTGTTATGACTTGGTTCAAACAAGGACTTGCCGCCGACAATATCGTTGTGATCGAATGGGAGATGGGTAGAGGAGGCACAAACATCTATAACTGGCCTGCAGTCAAGGGATTCGATGCTTACTCCTATTTTGGATGTCAGGGCTTCTACGGATTAGTCGTCCCAGTTGATATAGGCCCGCTGCCTAGATTCAAGCAGAAGGTTTTGGAGGAGGACGACCGGTATTTGACGGTTCGAACTGAGACAGGGGCCATCGCGAAACGCATTAAGAGTCCAGAACGAACCTGGTACAGTATGCCCATGTTCATAGAGTTTCCAGTTAAAGACCGGAAGAGTTGGGAGAACTATAAGAAAAGGCTGAACCCTGAGGACCCCAGAAGGTATCCTAAAGACTGGGATAAAGATGAATACATAGCCGCATTCGAGAATTATCAGCGGAGTATGACCATGATGAGGTTCAACGGCTTCTACGGTTTTGGGGTAGAGCTGATGGGCATAGCCCCCTTCAACACGATGTTATACAAAGATCCAGAATTGATACACGACATGGCGGAATACTGGGAGTACTATATAATAGAGACCTTACGAGACGCTGTAGAGATCTTGAAAGATCGAATCGATATGGTATTCTGGTGGGAGGATATGGCTGAGAAGCATGGCCCACTAATGTCCCCAAGGCTCTTCAGAAAATACTGCATCCCACACTACAAGAAGGTCACCAGTTTTCTACGCAAGAATAAGATTGACAGGATAATGGCGGATAGTGATGGCAACATAAATCCGATACTCGACCTGTTTGTTGAGTCAGGAATCACAGGAATCTGGCCTTTGGAGGTCAACTCAAATATGGACGCAATTGAGGTCAAGAAGAAGTATAAGAACAAACTCTTCATCATCGGCAACCTGGACAAGCGAGAGCTAGCCAAGGGGGGTGAAGAGATGAGGAGAGAAGTAGACTCTAAAGTTCCCATACTGAAAGAGATGGGAGGATATATACCAGGTGCAGACCACCTCATCCACGTCGAGTTTAGCCTAGAGAGATTTAGGGAGTACGCCGACTACATCCAGAAGTTACTGCCTTACGATTAAACAACCCATCCGCTTTCTACTTCCATGGACGGACGCAACAAAAGTATTCTAATGCCTTTATGTGCCTTCATAATTCAATTCAATGAAAACGTTCCAATTTAATTGATAGAATATGCCTTATTCTCCGGATTTAATGTCGATAAGATGGTGAGATGATATGGAACCCGAAATACGAGAACTGTCTAAATTTAAGATAGTTGGATTACAATGTCAAACCGAGGTAGGTGAGACGATGGTGGATTTATCAAAACTATGGGATGAATTTATGGGCAGAATCGGTGAAATTAAGAATCGTCTTGACGAGAAATTAGAATTGGATTAACGCACGCGTACATGTTTAGATTCGTTTTTATATTTTGTCGCGCAAGACCTATTTAAAATGAGTATCGAAGTAGATGGACTGACAAAGAAATTTGGGACGATTGTAGCCATAGATGATTTATGCTTTAAGGTAGACGAGGGAACTATTTTCGGTATTCTAGGTCCGAATGGGGCCGGAAAAACAACTACAATTCGGCTATTGGCATGCCTTATGTCGCCGACCAAGGGTTCAGCCAAAGTTGAAGGCTATGATATACAAAGGGAATCGCGAAAAGTAAGGGAAATGGTAGGGATACTGACTGAGAATCCAAGCCTTTATGAAAGGTTAACCGCCTACGAGAATATGGATTTTTTTGCAGAGGCTTACGGCCTATCGAACCTTCGCGAAAGGAGAGAGAGGATAAGGGAGTTATTTGATTTTTTTAAATTGTGGGAACGTCGAAACGATAAAGTTGCAACATATTCAAAAGGAATGAAGCAGAAGCTTGCGATAGCAAGAGCGCTTGTACATAATCCTCCAATTTTATTCTTTGATGAACCCACTTCAGCACTCGATCCCGAATCCTCGAAAGACATTAGAGACCTCATAGAGGATCTTAGCGAACATGAAAAACATACTATACTGCTGTGCACACATCGCTTGGAAGACGCTGAGAGACTATGTAGCAGAGTTATGATATTGAATTGGGGTAGGTGTATCGTTGTTGGTACCCCGGAAGAACTTCGAGATAAAATAGCAAGCGAACCGACGCTACAAGTTAGGCTAAGGAAGCTTGATAGGAGAATAGTCGATGCTGTCAAAAAGATCGATCAGGTGAAGGAAGTCACGATAGATAAAAATTCAGCGTGCATATTGCTTATAGTTGATGAACTGACTTCAGCAACCCCAAAGATCGTCAAAAAAATTGTTGATGCTGGTGGAGACGTCCTTTCGGTCAATGGCCTGCGCCCATCTTTAGAGGAAACCTACTTGAAGTTGATGAGGGATGAACGAAGATGAGGATTAAGAAAGCCATGTTAGTGTTTCGGAAGGATTGGTGCGAGATTAGGAGAAACTGGCAAGTTATTTTACCGATAGTTGTTGTTCCCCTTGTGCTTTCTGTATTTCTTCCTGTACTGATTATGGTAGTCCCTGAGATATCCAGTATGCCAGTCTCTACATTGGAAGACTTCTCTTTAATAATTGAAAACCTGCCGAGCCATGTGAAAGATGAACTCTTGGGAACGACGGACCAACAAGTTTTGGTTTATGTCATATCGCTTTATCTCTTTGCTCCTTTCTTCTTAATAATTCCCATAATGGCTTCAAGTGTTATAGCCTCCGATAGTTTTGCTGGGGAGAAAGAGAGGAAGACGATTGAAGCTCTGCTAGCAACTCCATTATCCGACAGCGAGTTATTTCTAGGGAAAATATTGGTTTCCTTCATTACCTAAATGAAGGTCAAAAAAATATCTTTCATAATCTATTAAAGCGTAGTAAACGCAATATCTTTCTTTATGTTTGACGGTA
>CAYFUV010000159.1:0-21845 GCA_964346435.1 uncultured Candidatus Bathyarchaeia archaeon
GGAATTATTTTTGGCGATAATAGATTAATTGGCTATAGTTTAATTGGGGTTGGAGTAATTCTCGCAATTATTGATAAAATAAAAAAATTTTGAATTAGCACTAATATTTTCAAAATGAATTTATTATGTTATTCATAAGTTTCCATATCAACTTTACAATTTTTGCCGATATTGTAAATAAATATGATACGTTATGGAAAATTGATTTTTTCTTTTGATTATGTGTTGGAGGATATTGTTTTTGAAATTCGTTTTAAAAATAGGGGGATTCTTATTTCCAAAAAAAATAGATGTCGTTTCAATCAATCAATATATAAATTTGCTTAAGAAACTGTATTCCAAGAAACATGAATTTATCGTTGTTACTGGAGGAGGAATGGGCGCTAGAGAATATATCAGTACTGCTAGAGAGTTCGGAGCAAGCGAAGCTGTATGCGATGAAATTGGCATAGAATATAGCCGATTGAATGCTAGATTATTGATATCTGGAATGCGGGAAGAAGCTTTTCCAAAAGTACCTCGAACCTTTCAAGATGTACAAAACGTGCATGCGTCAAATAAGATCGTTGTCATGGGCGGTCTTCAACCAGGCCAGTCGACTAATGCCGTAGCAGCTTTAGTATCGGAGCTCATTGATGCAGATATGTTGATTAATGCGACAGACGTAGATGGCATTTATGAAGAGGATCCAAAGGTAAATCCAAATGCAAAAATCCTGGATAAGATCTCAATCAAGAACTTATCAGATATGATAATAAACAAACAAGTAATAGCAGGAAGTTACGAACTATTCGACTTGCTTGCTGTTACGCTTATTGCCAGAACAAAGATCACTACGTGGATCGTGAATGGGAAAGATCCAAAAAATATTGAAAAAATAATTCAAGGAAGCCATGTTGGAACACGAGTAATCTTTTAATTAATCATGAGTAAGAAAAAATTTGTGAAGTACGCACTAAAATCATTTCTCAGACAAACGTTCGGCCATCGACTTGAATTTTTCAGCTAGAGACTCACAAATCAATGAACAAACCTTCCATTGCCGAAGGTTATAGCTAATTCTTAACTGTTCCATTGCCTCGATGATTTTCTCTTCTTCCTCCGACCCCATAGTTATCCACTCTTTTATAGTTTCACTTTCAAGGAACAAATATAATAATTTAATTTTCATAGTCTATTTGAATGAGTTGGGCCTTAATTGAAAATAATTCAAAAGGATCTAAAGCATGGCATTATCAAACTCACAATAACAAACCTAGATGATCTTTGGGCTCTCTATAATTTAATATCTCCTGAAGATAGGGTTTATGCTAGAACAACTCGTGAGATCAAAGCAGATAGGAATAATAGGCCTTCTAGTCGGCGTATCCCTGTAACCTTAGGAATAAATGTTGAAGATATATTCTTTGATGGAGAAGTCTGTAGACTAAGAATACATGGAAGAGTAATTGAAGGACCCGAGGATTTGAACATTCAAGGAAAATATCATACTTTTAGTTTGCTTGTTGGGGAATCAATAACCATAGTTAAGGATTACTGGCACGAGCACCAAATAAAGAATCTTGAGGATCTTGTAGAAAAAGAACAACCCATAATAATTATTGCAATAGACTACGATGAATGTTGTGTTGCTTTGAGTAGAATTTATGGAATAGATATCAAGGCGGAGTTAAAATCAAAACTTCCGGGGAAGTTGGAAATAGATAAACGAAATTTTGCTTTGGGAAAATATTTCAAGACTATATTGGAGACGCTGGAAAAGGTCTACTCAGATAATAAAGGCAAGATAGTCATAGTTGGCCCTGGATTTGTCAAGGAAGATCTACTAAAGTATATAAAAAGCAATTCTAAAGAATTGGCGATGGAAATAGACTCAATAAAAAGTGTTGGCAATGGCGGAATATCGGGAATTTATGAGGCTCTTAGAGTTGGTATAGTTGACAATACTTTGAAGAGAATAAGGATCGTGAAAGAATCTGCTCTAGTCGACGAAATTTTTCGAAGACTTGGTTCATCTTCAGGAGACATCGCCTATGGAATGGATGAGGTGGCCGAAGATGCCGAGAGTGGCGCTGTGGATACGATCCTGGTTAGCAATGAAACATTAAGAAGACAAGAAGGAGAAAGTAGGTTAGAATTAGAGAAAACGATGAGAAACGTTGAAAGCAAAGGCGGGAAAGTCATTTTGGTAAGTAGTGAGCATGAGGGTGGAGCAAAACTAAAGTCCTTGGGAGGCGTGGCGGCTCTACTTAGATATGCAAAACATTTAGAAAGTAACTGAACCATATGCCCCATCTTATCATTTTATCATCCTCTTTTTCAGTATTGAATTCTCATCGGCCCATTTTCTTAGAACTGTTTCGAAGTTTTCATCATCAGAAAGCTCTACCTCTTTATATCTTCCTGTTCGCCCGTGTTTGCTTCTTTTAGTTAGCACACGGACTCTTTCAAGAACGGTTTCCATGCTTATGCCAAACAATTTTGATACATATGGCTCGCGTCCTATGATGCTGGTTTCCAAATGTCCATACTCTCGTGGCTCAATAAGCATTAGGCGCTTATCGACACCAGGGACTCTATTGTTAGTTCTTACATCTTTTATAGTAATCTCACCAGCGAATTTATAGAATTCTCTTTCAACTTTTCTCAATTTCACCAAAGGGAAAGATATTGTAACTGATTTTTCAATTTCGAAATATCCTTTTGGAGCATAATATGGGGTAGCTTGAACAAGTATTCGTCTCGATGATTTTATACCAAATTCTTCCAAAGCCAATTCGACATTCATTGAAGAGGTTGGAGTAATAATAAATACATCAATATCGCTATCGATCTTAACGTCGCCTCTAGCTATGCTTCCATAAACTATCGATAGAATGTTTCTTGAACTCAGTACTTCCATAAGTTCTAAAACATCTTTTCTAAAGTTCTTGAGGAGCTTCCAATCATCTTTACGATAATTCACTTCGAGGAATTCTTTCCTTGGATGCGGTCTAAAACTCATTCCTTGGCTTTCTCCGGTTTAAAAAGATATTAATAAATTAAAGGCAAGAGCTAGAGCAAATGCTCTAAGGCTTTTGGTAAATCCTTAACTTCTTTTATTGCGATATCTGATCCTTTAACATCTCTTTGAATGCGATTACCAGAAACTAAGATTGTCTTCATGCCTACGTTTTTTGCGCCCTTAATATCATGAATTGGTAAATCTCCAACAAAAACTGTTGAATGAATATTTTTAATTCGTAATTCTTTTAATGCATGAAGGAATATCCCTGGATATGGTTTTCTAACTCCAAAATCGGCAGAAGTTACTATGGTATCAAAAAGATGCATGATCTTAAACTTTGAAAGGACCTGGAAAGTAACTTCACTTGAGGAGGTGTTGCTCACTATGCCCAAAGGGTATTTTGTTTTCAACTCCCTAAGGACTTCAGGGACTTTGTAAAAAGCTTTTACGAAGCTTGTTCTTGCTTCTATAAAAATTTTTTTTGCTTTGTTTAATGCGCTCTCGGATAGACTATCTTTTTTTATTTTTATCAATAATTTGCTGAGCCAACTTTCCATAGGAATTTCGACGTAGTAAGTTTCTCGGAGATAATCTATTTCTTTATAGATATCATCATATGCACGAATCAGCTCATTAACAATATTCTCATTTTTACTCAATGGGATTGCTTCGCCGATATTTTTGAGTGCTTTCCTAATGACAATTCTTTCCTCAACATACTGGGTCATGAGTGTATTGCCAAGATCAAAGATAATAGCCTCTAATTGCATAAAATTAAAACTTCTATTAGGTTATTAAAATAATTATGATTCTATGTGATTATGTGCGCTGTAAAAAGGAAAGAGCTAAGTAAAAAAAAGCTAAAAAATTCAAAATTTAAAAAGTATCGATTTACATAAAAGCGGTCAAAAATCTTTGATGTTCGAAATTAAAGAATACAGGAAATTTCTTTTAGTAACTGGGATTAGAGAATTTAGGATAACCAATTACGACAAGATTTGCGAAGAATTGCTCAAAGACAATCAACAAGTAGAGGTTCAACTTTTGGATGCTCAAAAAATTCTAGACTCTAAACACATTTATTTTTCCACTTTGAATGCTTTGAAGGCATTTAAGAAGAAAAAAAATATATCAAAAAATTTGGCAATGGAAATTCTTCTTTATACCTCTGGACAAAGACAAATTAAATTCGCTATTGACAATTTTGGCCTGAAGAAGGGAAAAATGGGCGTTGTTTTAATTGGTATAGGGAATAAAAAGGATGAACTTGAAAAACTCCTGAGAAAAATAAAAGAATTATTTGATATCGAAGTAGATGATTCGCTTATTGAGGCTTTATCTAAAAAAAAGATCGAATTAATAAAATCTGTTTTCGATATTTCCGATATAGAAATCGAAACAATTAAACGAGAAGGAGAAACTTTAAAGAAAATATTGAGAAAGCTAATAATAGAACGTATGGCGTTACTTTATGCTGGAATTCGATGATCGGTGCTAACTTTGAATTAGATTCAGTCTTCTTTTTCCCTTCTCTATTGAGAGTATGCTAACTGGTTTAATTATGGATAAACCAGTAACCTCTCCTATGATCTCTATTAGCAATATAAAATCTGGATTTTCTAGATCTACTTTATTGCGAATCTCTGGAGCTATTTTTTCTATTAAGTTAGTTGAAGAGAGGTCTGTACTTCTCTTTCTGACGGTGATTCTATATTTTTTCTCATCATTAATTTTATCAGCCAGTCTCAAAGCAACTCGTTTGATTCCCTCGACCGAAGTTGGAATAATTTCTTGAATTGGAGCTACTTTTAATATATACCTGAACTCCCAAGGCTTTTCCCTTATCAATTTTCTAAGCTCTTCGACTGCCTTAACTGGATTGAGCAAAGTATTCCCCACAATCAAACCAGAAATAGGCGTAGTGTCGACCTTGGCATAATCATCGCCTACTTCTTTTAGTAAGTACCACATTTCAGAACAGGCATTCCTTTCATTTCGTCTCGAAGTTGATACTAGCAAATTGAATTTTTCAAGCATGTCGATATTGCCTCGGTTGAATAGGCTTTATTAATAACGGTCTTAATCCCCGCTCTTTAAAATTTTAATTATTTTATTAGGATTTATTGCTCCCGCTCTCAACATTTCAATTTTATTATTAATCATACTAATCACAGTGGACTCTTTTTTCAAGAGAGTAGGTCCACCATCAAGCACTAAATCGACTTTGTCTCCTATTTGGTCATTCGCCTCATTTGCTGTTATCGGGGAACTTGTACCGCTTATGTTTGCGCTTGTTCCAACCAATAATCCGCCAGACAGTTTAATTAATCTAAGTGCGATTCGATTATTTGGTATTCGAACACCAACACTACTAAGTCCCGAAGTTATAGAATTAGGAAGATTATTTCTTTTGGGCAACACCAAGGTTACGGCGCCTGGCCAAATTTTTTTAATCTTCTTTTTGGTTATATTGTCAATGCGGGTAATTTTTTCAATACTTTTTAAATCATAGGCAAGTATTGGTAAGGGATTGTTGCGTCTTTCTTTAATTTTTTGAATTTTATGGATAGCTATTGTGTTGAAAGGATCGCAACCAAGTCCATAAACGGTATCTGTGGGGTATATTATGATGCCCCCTTTTTTTACAATCTTGGCTGCTAATGAAATGTACCTTCCATCTGCCTTTACGAACAATATTTAATACTCCGAAAAAGCGTGTACTTTCGCTAGAATATATTTAGGGGCTCGTTAATGTTTTATATTTGACAAATTTTGACGATTTTCTATACTTCAAAAGCGTCACCAGGTAATGGCGCAACAGCTTTCAACTTAGATTTTTTTGATGCCCAAGATGCTAAATTGACACAATTCTCTTCTGCTCCATGCATAACAAATACTTTCGCGTTCTTCTTAAGATTCGAAATAATATTTCTCAAGTCACTTTTTCCACCATGTGATGTGAAATTAAATCTTCCAACCTCTGCTTCAACTTTCTTAATTCTTCCATGAATTGCGAATTTTTTCTTTTCAAGCAAAATACTGCCAGGTGTGCCAGGAATTTGGAAGCTTACCATAAAAACCGCATTATTTTTCTTTTTGGCAATAGAATTCATATAGAACACAGCGGCCCCTCCCTTTAGCATGCCAGCTGGAGAGACTATTACAGAAGGCGTTTTCACCGCTTTCCTTCTATCATTCCATCTCTCTATCCAGTTAACATTCTTTACTGCTTTTTTGAATAAAGCAGGGTCCTTCAATGATTGGGGATGATTTAGTAAAATTTCAATTCCATTTAAGGCCATTCCATCTACAAATATTGGGAATTTAAAATTATATGCAGAAAGAATGGAAATAACTTCTTGCGATCTCCCTATCCCGAAAGCAGGAACAAGAACAACCCCATTATCCTCTACTATTTCGGTAGCGCGTGAAACAAATTCTTTCTCGGTCCTCAATCTTTTTGGGTGGTCCTCATCGGCATAAGTTGCCTCTGTTATAAGGACATCTAAATCTTCATATTCTTGTTCTGCCCCATTAGTTAATCTCGTTGCAGCTGGATTGAAATCTCCAGTATATAGAATCTTCTTCCCCTCAACCTCAATAAGAATTTGAGAACTGCCAGGAATGTGGCCAGCATTAAGAAATAATATTTTTGCATCTCCAATTCGCACCTCCTTTCCATAAGGAAGAGAAACTAAGTGTTCCATCATGGTTTGAAGATCAATGTACTCATAGGGCAGATAGTAGCCGCTGAGGTGCAGAAAATCTTTGATAAGTATTTTAACAAAATCGAAGGTTGGATCAACACCATATAGTGGAAGTTTTTCTCTTAGATAGAATAGAGGTAACAATCCACTATGATCTAAATGGGCATGAGAAAGTAGTAATGCATCCAATTCCTTCGGAGAGATATGAACCGGAAATCCAATTTCATGGTTAAGCATTACTCCATAATCGAGTAGTATTTGCTTACTTCCATATTTTATGGCTACCGCTGAACGTCCGACCTCCCTACAACCGCCCAAGAACCTTATCTGCATGTTTAATCCATTTTTCCTTACATCCGCATGTTTGAAATGATGGTAAATTAGTCTCTGAAATGCTCACTCGAAATATTAAAAGTGATAAATTGACGAGACTGATGTGAATGGACTTTAGAAAATGACATGCAACTCAATTTAAAGCTTTTGCTGTGAAAATAATTCGTTGTTCTATAAAAAGTCTTAAAATCATACCGAATATGAGAAGTTCATGCACTTTAAATATATCAATGTCTTATGCCCAATAGAAATATATGTAAGAATATGTTTCTGAATCCCAAATAGTAACCGCTATTTGCTTATGGACATAACCTCATTGAGTTGTGAAACAGTGACTGTCGCCTTAAAGGTAAAAAAACACAATATGAAGAATTGTACTTTTTTGACTGGATTCCATGGAGTAGGAGAAACTGGTTATATTTCGATTTCTTATTTAGTGAACACTTTGAAGGCTAAACGAATAGGGTTTATAGAAGTTGAGAACCCCCCTCCCTTTATTAATACGGCAGAGAAAGGTATTGTTACCCCATTCGAAATATTCAAAAGTAAAAATCTGGTTTTAGCGAGGCTTGAGTTCTCTCCACATCGCTCCGAGGAAGCGGAGTTTACAAAAACCTTGGCTAATTGGGTCATCAAAGAAAAATTCAAGGACGCTGTTCTTATAGGAGGATTGGATTCCAACTTTAAAGTAGGGAAAGATCCATTTAAAATCGTTCCTACGACGGCCTATCTTCCAAAGAAAAAATTATTTAAAACGTCTGTTCTCGAACCAGATTTACTAGTCTATGGCCCGCTCGCTATTATGTTAGGCGAATTTGAGATACGTAATTTTCCAGCTATAGGGATTCTTCCCTACGCATCCTCACTTGTAGCTGATCCTGGCGCTGCAGTAATTGCTATTAGAAACATAAGTAAAGCTTATAATGTAAAAGTTGATGTTTCGCAGCTAAAAAGAGATGCAGAACATATAGAGGTTGAGATAAAACAAAAAATGAAAAGAGCACAAGACTCTAGGCAGAACATGTATGTCTAAACAAAATTTACTATCACAACATTAATCTGAAGGCACACTATTTAACACCTGCTTCAAATATTTTTAGATACCCATCCTATTAGTGATCGCTTATCTTAAAATTTCCAAAGACCATAGCTTAAGCTTATACTAGCGTATTTCATATAGTGTGGACTTGCGCTCCTGAATTAGTTGATTAGAGAGTTTTTGAAATGAGTGAAGAGGAAGTAGGTTTTGTAATGATGGGAGAAATTAACCAAAAGGCAAAGGAGATACCTGACTTAGGAGTAGGTATGCTTGGATACGCTTTCATGGGAAAAGCTCATACCAATGCTCTAAAAAAAGTCAGCTACATATTCTGGCCTCCATCCGCAATTCCTAAATTGATAGCTATTTGTGGAAGGAATGAGGCCATGGTTGCTGAAGCGGCCAGGAGATATGGATATTCGAGATACTATACTGACTGGAAAAAGTTAGTTAAGGATCCCGATATAGAACTTTTGGTTAATGGCGCTCCAAACAACCTGCATAAGGATCCATGTATTGAGGCAGCAGAGATTGGGAAGCATATTTTATGTGAAAAGCCATTAGCAATGACCGCTGAAGAAGCAAAAACTATGGTCGAAGTAGTAAGGAAAAATAAAGTCAAACACATGGTTGGATTCAATTATAGGTTTGTACCGGCTATCCAAGTAGCTAAGAAGTTGATAGATGATGGAACGATAGGAAAGATCTTTCACTTTCATGGAAGATATCTCCAAGAATGGATAATGGATCCTAACTTCCCACGTGTATGGAGATTAGTAAAAGACAAGGCAGGAACGGGTGCTATAGGTGATCTTGGCTCTCATGTTGTAGATTTGGCCCATTTTCTTGTAGGAAACATAACCTCCGCTACCGCCTTAACACGTACTTATATTAAAAGGCGGCCATTACCTGGCGACCAAAGTAAGAAAGGAAGAGTGGATGTGGACGATGCCTTTGAGTCTATAATTGAATTTGATAACGGAGCGATAGGGCATATAAGCGCTTCTAGATTTTGTGGAGGAAGGAAAAACTATCAGAACATCGAAATTTATGGAGAGAATGGCAGCATATCATTCAACCTCGAAAGATTGAATGAGCTTAATGTGCATTTGAAGCATCAAGATATCAAAGATTTAGAATCGAGCTTCCACGAAACACTAATTTCAGAAGTATATCACCCCTATTGGAAGAACTGGTGGCCTCACGGCCATATAATAGGATGGGAGCATACCCTAATTCATGAGGCCCATCACATTATTAATGCTATAATGAAGGATGAAAAAGTAGATCCTACGGGAGCTACTTTCAAAGATGGATACAAGTGCAACGTAATTTTAGATGCGATGGTCGAGTCTGCAAATAGAGGCAAAAAAGTTCAAGTAAACTATAGTCTTTGAATAAACGATTAGTGAGCTATGATTAACTCGTATCTATATTTTTTTTGCGAAATCTTTACCAAACTCGTAGCATTTTTCGATTTCTCTCTCATCTGGTATCCATTTAACAGTCAATGAAGGAGCAATTATCTCAATATCGGTTCTTCTTAGACTATCCTCGATCTCTTTAGCCGCTCCGCCACCCCAACCATATGAACCAAATATGGCGGCGACTTTATTCCTTGGTCTTAATTCTTCCAACTCTTTAAGAAGTGGAGCTAAAGTTGGTAAAATATTGTTATTAATAGTTGAAGAACCGATAAGCATGCCTTTTGTCTCAAGAAGTTCCTTAATGATGTCGCTTGAATCAGAATATGGGAGCCTAAATAGCTTATTCTCCACACCTTCGCTATTGATTCCTTCAATCATAGCTTTTGCCATCTTTTCTGTACTTCCCCACATTGTATCATAAACAACTAAAATTCTTCTTTTAGCCTTGCCCTTCGCCCATCTGAGATAAGCATTGATTATTTTTGTTGGATCTTTTCGCCATATGATTCCATGACTCGGAGCAATCATATTGATCTTTAAGCCTAGCTTCTGGATCTCTTCAATTTTTTTTATTACTAATTGGCTTAATGGCCATAATATGACTGCATAATATTTTGTTGCCTCCTCCATCAATATTCCTTCATCAACTTGGTCATCGAACCTTTCCGAAGTAGCCAAGTGTTGTCCGAATGCATCATTTGGTAAGAGTAAAGCATCATTTTCTACATAAGTGAACATGCTATCTGGCCAATGAAGCATGGGCGCCTCAATGAATTTTAGGCTTCTATCACCCAAACTTACTTCGTCGCCGCTTTTTACAACTTGGACATCCCAATCCCCAAAATAGTGTTTTTCCAATCCATCTCTACATCGTGCTGTTCCTATTAACTTCGCTTTAGGCGCCAGTTTCAAGATTTTTGAAATTGCGCCAGAATGATCTGTTTCAACATGATTTGCGACGATATAATCTATTCTCGAAGGATCGACCACATCTTTAATCCGGTTTATCATCTCTTCTGCAAATGGTCTATAAACGCTATCGATCAAAGCAATTTTATCATCGATAATTAAATAGGCGTTATATGTTGTTCCTCGATGTGTAGAATATGTAAAGCCGTGGAAATATCTAATATTCCAATCAACAGCTCCGACCCAAAAGATATTTTCCATTAATTTGACTGGCGTCATTAAATATTCCTCGAATTTAAGAATGGCAATTTGAGGATTCTTTTATTAACCTGTTCTAACTTCCGCCTTTTTCAACGATAATTCTCGAACCTTCAATACTGAAAGATATCATATCTCCCGCTTCAAGATTAAGAGCTTTTGCGATTGATTTTGGAATTGTGATTCTTAACCCCTTTCCAATTTTTACACTTGGAGGCCCTTTCGGCTTGGCATGTACGCGAACGAGAACCTTTTTAGGAGCTGGGGTTCCACATGAATCACAATAATTCGCTTTAGGAGTGAGTTTGGTACCACATTTGTTGCAATAAGACATAATCCAAACCAACTAAATTTTATGTTTAAAAATGTACAGACTACTTTCTTTTCCTTAACTTATTTCAATCCTATATTTTAATGGTAGAATTGGTTGGGTTATTTAAAAATTGGGTAGCACACGCTAGTAGATTTTTCATGATTTTATAGGAACAATATCATGATATTGAACATTGATGGGCGCATGTTAAGGAGTCGGCCACGTTATTTCTTTATTTTCATAGATGATCTTGCCATTGACGATTGTCATCACGACGTGGATCTCTTTTATTTTTTCTTTCTCGACTGTCAATGGATTATCCTGTAATATCGCTAGATCTGCATATTTACCGGGCTCTATTGATCCTTTGACCGACTCATCAAAAGAGGCATAAGCGGCGTCAATCGTATACATACGGAGGGCCTCAGAGACTGTGATTGCTTGATTTGTTGAGAAGGGGATTCCTCGCTCGGTCTTTCGGTTCACCAAGCTATGGATCGCTAGAAGAGGATTATACGGTGATGCGGGAAAATCAGAATGCCCTACAATCTTGACTCCAGCATCAAGGAGTGAACGGCATGCCATCAACCATTTAGCTCTCTCAGGACCGAAAGCAGGAAGAATTTTATCGCCATGATAATAAGGATGGGTAGCGAAAATAACTGGTATAAGCCCTAATTTTTTAATACGTTGAATTCTTCGTGGGCTTAGAAGAGAGCAATGTTCAATTCTATGGCGATGGTCTTTTAGTGGGATTTTCTCTAAAACTCGCTCGAAAATATCGAGAGCGATATCAATGGCTCTATCACCATTCGCATGAATCGAAATTTGAAAACCCAGTTTATGGATCCTTTCAATAATCCTTTCTATATCATCTTTCTCCATCAGAAGAATTCCCTTATCCTCTGTTCCAATATAGGGCTCATAGAGCGCTGCTGTTAATCCAGAGACGGATCCATCCAACAGCACCTTGATCGCCATAATCTTTAGATGCTCATTTCCGAACCCTCTCAATAGACCCGCTTCTTCGAGCCGATCGAGATAGGAGTTGATGATGTGAACATTCACCCGGATCGGAAGGAGTCCCCGTCTCAAAGCAGATTGGAATCCTCTGAAATTCGACGGGACTACCCAAGCATCATTGATGCTGGTAATGCCTGCTTTAACAAATCGGGCACACATAGTATGGACACCATTAATGAAGGTCTCGCTATCGACATTTAATGGAGAATTCTTTTTCCCCCACAAATCAAACCATGCATTTTCATAGAGAACACCGTTCAACTGACCCGATTTTGGATCGCGTCCATATTCGCCCCCTATGGGTGGATTCACCCCGTCCGTGATTCCAAGCGCGTGCATCCCTGCACTATTTATCACTGCGATATGATAGCCTCTATGAACAAGAATGACTGCTCGATCATTGATAACTCGATCGATATCCCAACGGTTAGGATGTCGTTTCTCTGCTAGTCTCGCATCATCATAATTTACGCCTCGAACCCACCCTGTACGGGGATTCCTCTTAGCAAAAGAAATTATTTCTGTCAATATTTCTTCAATCGACTGAACTTTATCTGGTGAACAATCGACCGCAACACTGTCGATGGCTGAGATTGATAGGTGATTGTGAGTATCAATAAATCCAGGGAGAACTGCACGGCCTCTCAGATCTATTGTCTGTGTTGCATCTCCAATTACCTGGTTCGCTTCAGAGTTGCGTCCAACATAAAGTATCCGTCCATCCTTAATCACAACCGCTTCGGCGACAGTATCTTCTGCATCCATTGTAATAACTTTGCCATTTAATAGGATCAGATCCGCAGCTACTTCTTCTGGTATATTTCTACTTGACAAAACAGTCGCCTTATCTAAATCTTTGTACCTTATGGTTCGCATGAAAAGATGTATCGTTCTTATATAAAATGATGTGGCATAAACGAGACTTATTAATTGAAGGAATTATTCATGATTTCTAGCTAACCTCATTTGTCTACGTCAAGCGTGCGAGTGCAAAGCTTGCTTTCCATTCTCAACGATATTGACTAATAATCGACACTTTTCCTTTTTTTATTGACTTGATTACATCATTGATTGAATTGCTACTCTCAATATAGTTTGATACCTCTCCTATATTTTCGATACTATGAGCATCACTGCCGGCAACACTAGGCAAGTTCCTTGATTTCGCGAGCAATTTTGCCAATCTATTTTCCTTACCGTTTGCAGTTGGATTAAGGGTTTCCACGGCGTCAGCTGGAAAATTTTCAGATAGTTCGCCCAAACCATTGAAACGATAGGGGTGGGCCAAAATAATTAACCCTCCCTGTTCTTTTGCATAGTCCACGATTTCTTCGATATTAACCAAGGGTCTTTTTGGTTCTTCAACAGTATTAAGAATTAAGACATGACCGTGAATAAAGGAAATTTCTATTCCTGGGATGATCAATGGGTTTTCTTCATTCCTTCTCATATTTCTTATCTGAAGATATCCTTCGATAGTATCATGATCAGTTATGGCTATTCCATCTAGATCTGTTTGCATTGAACACCATTTCGATAATTGGCTAATTCTCATATTGCTATCGCTAGAATAAGCAGTGTGCACATGCAAATCGATATTCATTTCGAAGAAACCCTTTCTTATTCCTTTTTTAATTTTTCAAGTACTTTTTGGAGTCTTTCGAAAGCCTTTTTGTTCCAAACGCCATCTCCATAGTATGATAAGATAAGCTCTATTCTTTTCTCTTTACAAATGTCTCTAATTTCGTTCAGTTTGTTTCTATTCCAAAATTTTTTATCTGCATGTAAAATTACTTTCTTATAATCATTACTTTCAACGTATTTTATTACAATTTTAAAAGCCTCATACTTAGTTACCTCATCAATAATATCGAAAATTTCGGTTTGAGAAAGGGGAAACATATCGATAATCTCGATCGGCATTAGCCCATAGGGAACGGAATATATACAGATGTGCAATTGCTTTATTTGATTTACATTCTCTACTAACTTTCTGAAAATTTGGTTACGATTTAGCGATCCAACTCTCTTCGCAGGAACCAAGAGAATGTGAGTATAATCTCTTGGAGGCTTATATTTCTCTATTATCCTCTTCCTATATCCTACAATTTCTGGTCTGGATGAACTCTGATGTCCGAAGAAGAATATTCCCGATTTCTTGGTAGAAGGCGTATTCTTCTCTAAAAGATCTTCAAATCTATTTAAGGAATATAATGCCTTGGAAAGCGACGGATGGCTCTTTGTTCTGACTTCAATTAATTCCCACAATCTACCCTCAAAAATAGCTTCTTTTATTTTCTTAATTTCTTCTAAACAGATATGGAGATTGTGTTTTGAAAGGAGCCCGATACTTTCGTCCTCGCTCATTTCTTGAAGATCTTTTGGGGTATGTTTTATGCAAACTGGGCATGAACATGGAAAGTAATTCATATCGTTTACCTTTTCTGTACCTGAATCTGTGAAATACCTTCCATTCCTAGCGTAAATCACATAGGCGGCAGAATCAAATATATCGCAGCCCGAGGCAACTGCTATAGAAAACATAAATGGATGACCTGCTCCGAATAGATGAAATGGTTTGTTTAATGGAAGATTCGACTTAGCTGCGAATACCATTCCGAGGAGTGTTTCAAATTTGTAGTTTTCCATTATCTTTGTTGGGCTTCCGAGGGCGTATAGGGCAAAAGGTTTATTCCCAGCTTTTTTAGCACAAAATTCTATTAAATCTAAGTGCGTTCCACCCTGAATTGGGCCTACCCAAAGTATATCTTTTCTCCGTATATTTTTTAATGCGTTACTCCCTCTTCTTAGAGTTTCATTTACTGTCCATTCCGCTTTTTTTCTACTTGCGCTGATTCCAGTTGGAATATCAAGTATCACTGCAATATCGCTTCCTATATCTTCTTCAAACCTTACAATTTCTAAGGGTTCGACATCTACACGCCCATAGGTCAATATTTGGTATGCTCCCGAATCTGTAAAGATGATTCCATCAAATCCTAAAAATTCATGTATCCCTTTTTCGATTACAATCTTTCCAAAATTCCTCTTTAACAAATATGCATTTGCCATTATGGCTTTACAGCCCAAATCAAGAAGTGCGGGGGGATCCAATGATAGTGGTTGAGTTATTGGGTTCACTACAGGTAACAAGCATGGCGTTTCTAAAACACCTCTTTTTGTCCTCAACTTGCCAATTCTCCCGAGTAAATCCTTACTAGTAACTTCAAAGCTACCTATCTCGTTCGATGAATCCATGGGGTCCATTTAGGCTGTCTCTTCTCCACTTGACTTAAAAGTAATGTTTCGATTTATAAGTTATGAAACTAAAAATTTAGTTCAGCACCGTATTACAAATCATTGTCTTTTGAACACTTTTCCGTTCAAGAAGTTACTCAAAAATTCATAATTGAAGCCGCATTCATTGAAATACTAAAATTAAATGAGCCTTTACTCATAGAAAGGATCGCCCGGAATAGGTCATGTAATCAAAAGCGCGCGCTATAGGTCTAAAACGGATAAATGTGAAAAAAGGTGAAAAACGATAATCACATAACTTAGGACAATTGGATAAAAAAAAAGAAAGAGTTTTACTCTGAAGTCTGTTCCTTAACGAATTCCTCATATATTTTTTGAACTCTCTCCGCGGCGGGTCCCCTGCCCTCAATTATTCCTTTTTCTGTAACCCTGATCTTATCCATCACAACAACAACGCCTGCTTCCTCGATCAGTTTAACCATTCTTGGAAATACCCTTTCCAATCTTTCCGCCAGACTGCGAAGGTCAAATCCTTTTTCTAAAGTAAAAACTTGGCTCACTGTACTGCCATTAATAAAAAGCTTATCAACAACGTTACCTGAGTCGTCTTTAGCGCCAGTAAGACACATACTCATAGTGTCCACATCTATCCCAGATAATGTTCCTGTGTAATTTTTTCCTTCAGCTGTACTAACCACGACCATCTTCTGGAGCAGAGAGGAAAGCTCTTCCACAAATTTTCTTTCGGCTATAGAAGACATTTAAAATTCACTAATTATTTTAATTTCATGAGTATTAAGGTAATTGGTACAAAAATAGTAGAAAATAACTATTTCGATCTTTTCTTTAATTTTAACCTATTTGAACTTTGGCGAATATTAATCTGAAAATTACTAGATCATTACTCGGTAGAGTATTATTATCCGTATATTATGTATGCTAAAGGTATAACATCTAGAAATTGTTCAGTAATTGTCTTTCATAACCAATTATCTTCTCAATCTTTCCATTTCTTTCCATTTCTGATATCCAATCGATATTTTCGGATTTTTTTCTTTTCGCATTCAAGAATTCAAGAATTTCAGAAATTATTTCGCCCGCATTTTTTCGCGTTATATTTATTTGATACACTTTCTCCATGCCACAAACATCTATTGCATCATTCACACACACTCCCAAAATTTCTGCTAAAACATTCTCAGCAATTTTTTTTTGCGGATATCCTCTATCCTTCAACCTATCTTCTAATTCTTCTGGGTTACATCTTAATACAAAGACCGAGTCAATTTTTTTTGGTTCGGCTACAAGCACTGCATAATGGCCTTCTAAGATAACAGTTCTTCCGCTAAATTTTTCAACTTCCTTTTTTATTCTATTTGAAATTTTATCAAAATCTGCAACGTAACATTTTCTTTTTAAATCATATTTTGTCGTAAGTTTCCCATTCATGACTTTTTTGTTCAAATCTATATGAACAGCATTTAGTTCCCTCGCTAATATTTTGGATGTATCCGTCTTACCTACTCCTGGCGTTCCTGTTATTATGATCAATTTCAATGCAACGTCTTTCCTTATTATTCAAAGAAGGTGTAATTTAAAATATCTAAAAAGGCGTACGATTGTTTTATACTCTATCCGATCAAAATACGCCCGATATACATAATAAATGAAAGTGCTCCGGGCGGGATTTGAACCCGCGTCGGCGGCTCGAGAGGCCGTCATACTTTCGGCGAAATATTTGACCGGACTATACAGTACCTTTTTGGGAAATTAATAATATACCCAATGTATACCTCTATACTACCGGAGCATGTTATGGCGACTTAATGATAATGATTATTTAATCATTATACTCCTAAGTCATCCTAGAATCAATGGTACTGCTATCAAATAATTTAATTTTTACTTTTTCACACAGATACTACAGGCTATTAATATTCAGGCAAATTGAAAGAGTGGGTAGTGCTTGAAAAACTCAATAATTTGTCGTGATTCTCTAAGCTAGAATATGCACTCTTATTAATTCTCTATTACAAATTATTAAACGGTGATATGGCCTGCCCTGCAAAAAGATGGAGAAAATTCTTGTTACTGGGGCAACCGGTCAAATTGGCTCCGAACTTGTCCCTGAACTCCGAAAGATTCATGGCGATGAAAATGTTGTGATTGGAATTCATAAAAGGCTACCGTCAGATTCCTTAAGAGAAGGATTATGTGAAAAAGTTGATGTATCAAACAAAAGGTCTATAGAAAAAGTTGTTGACAAATATGATGTTGATACTATCTATCATTTGGCGGCCATTCTATCAGCTGTTGGGGAAAAGAATCCGTGGCTTGCTTGGGATGTCAATATGATAGGAACATATAATGTTTTGGAAGTGGCTAGGAATAAGGATATTGTTAGAATTTTCAATCCAAGTACTATAGGAGTATTTGGGCCTGAGACGCCTAGGGATAATACACCACAAGAGACAGTATTAAAGCCAAGGACAATGTATGGTCTCACCAAAGTTACTGGGGAACTGCTAGGAAATTACTATTTTGAGAAATCTGGCTTAGATGTGAGGGGAGTGCGATATCCTGGCATAATCAGTAATAAGACATTGCCTGGAGGGGGTACTACGGACTATGCTGTAGAAATATTCTATGAGGCCATTGAGCGAAAGAAGTACAAATGCTTTCTTAGGGAGGACTCTACTTTGCCAATGATGTATATGCCAGATTGCATTAAAGGCGCCATCGAGCTTATGAATGCAGATCTATCAAAGCTAAAACACCATACTGATTATAACCTTGCCGCTACAAGCTTCTCGCCTAAAGAGCTGAGTGATGAGATCAAGAAGCATATTCCTGAATTTACCAGCACTTATGAGCCAGATCACAGGCAGGCTATAGCTGACTCTTGGCCAAGAACAATAGATGATAGTGCTGCTCGGGAGGAGTGGGGTTGGAAACCAGATTATGACCTCTCTGCTATTGTAGAAGACATGCTCAAGGTTCTCGGTAATCGCTTTAAAAGGGGAAAGCTGTAGCGCGCTATTAATGGCACTTTCTTTTATTTTATGACCATAAATGAAGCGCCTGCATATGCTAGGAGAGAATTCTTCGCATCTCGGACTTCAGCAGTAACAGTGATTATCTGGCGTCCTTTTTTAATAATCCTTGCCACCGCATTAATCTCACCTTCTTCTATGGGGCGCAGGTATCGCATATTCATTTCAATTGTTGCAGTGGATTCCCCTTCTTTAAGGTTGGCTAAGACTACATGGGCCATGGCTTCATCGGCTATAGTTGCAAGTATGCCTCCTGCGACTACGCCTGCACCCTGAATGAATCCTTCTTTAATTGGCAATCGTAATGTTGTATTTTCTGGAGATATGCGTTCCACTATGACACCTAGGTATTGAAATAATGGATTGACTATTTGATTTGGTTTTATAACGTTTTTGAGATAATTCTTCACTTTATATTACCTTCTATTCAATTAATTCCGTTATTCTGTTCAATCTACCTTTTAAAATTCTTGCATATAGTACAGTTTATTGAGGAAGCGCGCAAGAGTATTTTTTTATAAAGCATGCTAATGTAATGTCATTATGTGATTTTTTCGATGAATAATAAGCTTAATCCTTTTGATGAAGTGAAGAAGCAGATTGATATCGCTTCCGAAAAAATTGGGCTTAATGCAGATGTAACTGAGCAATTAAAGCATCCAAGATCGATACTTACCGTTTCTGTCCCTATAAGAATGGATATTGGGGATGTAAGGATTTTCACAGGCTATAGAGTCCAATACAATATGTGGAGAGGTCCATATAAAGGCGGATTACGTTATCATCCGATTGTAGATTTGGATGAGGTAAAAGCCTTGGCAGCATGGATGACCTTTAAGACTTGCATCGTTAATATCCCATATGGCGGTGCGAAAGGGGGCATAGTATGCGATCCTAAAGCTATGTCGATTAAAGAATTGGAAAGGATGACCAGACGCTACACTTCTATGATCATCGATGGAATAGGTCCTTTTAAAGACGTCCCGGCACCAGATGTTGGCACCGATTCACAAACGATGGCATGGATAATGGATACTTATAGCCTGATAAAAGGCTATAGCATCCCTGAAGTTGTTACTGGAAAACCTATAAGCCTAGGGGGTTCAGAAGGTAGGGAAGAAGCTACAGGAAGAGGAGTGGCCCTCTGTGTTAGGAAAGCAGCAGAGAAGATAGGATTGAAGCTAAGGGGTTCTAAGGTAGCGGTTCAGGGCTATGGAAACGTAGGGTATTGGAGTGCAAAAACGTTAAGCGAGATGGGTTGCAAGATAATTGCCGTAAACGATACGAAGGGCTGTATAGTGGATAAGAGTGGAATTGATCCGGATGTTGCCAACGAATTCAAGCGTAAGACGGGATCGGTGTATGGACTGGAAGGATGTGAAAGCATTCCTATTGATGATATATTTGAATTAGATTGCGATATTTTCATACCAGCGGCTCTAGAGAATGTTATAACTGAGAAAAACTACGACAGGATAAAAGCGAAGATAGTCTCCGAAGGTGCTAATGGGCCCACTACGCAAAAGGCAGATCAGGCCCTTTTCGAGAAAGGAGTCTTTGTTATCCCAGACATTCTAGCTAATGCTGGAGGCGTTACGGTTAGCTATTTTGAATGGACTCAAAACCTGAATAGAGACCATTGGACGCTTGAGACCGTCAACAAGCGGCTTGAAGAGAGAATGGAGGGCGCCTTTAATAAAGTATATGATTCTGCCAAAAAATACGAGGAAAGTATGAGAACTGCCGCCTACTTTTTGGCCCTAAAAAGATTAGAAGAAGCACACTTAAACCGTGGACTATTTCCCTAAACTTATTGGACTGGATATTTATGCAAGAGATAAAAAGCTATGAGAATTTTCCTTTGTGGATGACTTTAGCATCCAGCCTTTTATTATCAATTTACGCCATCGGCGCATTTATTTTAGCCGGTTTTGGGATTTCAATAGCGATCTTATATCTTCTTTATTGTCTGGTGATTGAAATTAGAATTCTTAAACATAGTTGTGTCAATTGTTATTATTATGGCAAGATTTGTGGATTAGGAAGAGGTAAATTAGGTCCTTTATTATTTAAAAAGGGCGATCCAAAAAAATTCATTGAGAAAAAAAATTCTTGGTTCATAATGCTGCCTGATTTTATGGTCGTTGTTTTTCCTATTATTGGGGGGATTCTATTTTTGATTTGGGAATTCAGTTGGCTTCTTGTAGCCATATTAACAGGTTTAATCATCATTTTCTTCGGCGGCAACGCTATCATAAGGGGATCGATCGCTTGTAAATATTGCAAGCAGAGAGAGATTGGTTGCCCGGCAGATGAGTTATTTTCCCGTAAAAAATGAGAGTTGAAGAAATCGATATTCAGCAAGCATTTATGGATTATTTGTGTGTCCAGTGGAAGATGAAAAAACCAAATAACATTAACGTGTAAATTCTGATACTAATTCAGAATTGTGCACACGCTGTTTTATTTTTAACTAAAGGTGCTGTTATAAAATGATCAGCGACAACGAGATTGTAAGAATCTTAAGTGAATCTAATTCAATAGCAGTGGTTGGCTGTTCTAGGCATCCAGAGAAAGCCGCATACAAAGTTCCAAAATATCTGAAAGAACAGGGTTACAAAATTATTCCCATAAATCCTTCTGCAGACGAGATTTTGGGAGAAAGGGTTTACAAAACTATTTCTGAAATTGAAGAGCCTGTCGATGTCATAAACATTTTCAGACCAAGCGAGGAATGCTTGCAAGTGGTAAAAGAAGCCATTAAACTGAAACCTATGGCGATATGGATGCAGCTTGGAATTAGGAATGTGGACGCTGCAAAGTTAGCAGAAAAATATGGAATTAAAGTTGTTATGGACAAGTGTATGATGGTTGAGCACAAACGTCTTATTGCGCAAGCGCTGTGAGAAAATTCTATGACCAATGTTGCAATTCAATCACATTCCCTTCAGGATCCGTAACGTAAACCAATTCAACTTTGCCAGCGTTCGGAATATCTAGAGAGACTACCTTTCCAATAGCTTTTCCTCCTGCATTTATTACGGCATCTTTAAAAGTCTCGACACTGTCGACTAGAAAAGAGATGTGTGCAAAACCAGGACGATTGATTGCAGTTTTTGGTTTTTTCTCTAAGCGATTGTATTGAAAGATCTCTAACGTAGGACCTGAATCGCCATGCCCTGGAAGTCGCAAGTGAACTCCATTAATTTCTGCATTGGGAACGCCAGTAACATCTTCAATCAATTTACCTGAAAGTTCTCTTTCTGGAGGCACAATTTTACATCCAAAAATCTTTTCATAAAACTTAGCAAGTTTCTTCCAGTCATTTGCAATGAGATTGGTATGAACAAATCTCGCTTTATTCATAATTTTTACCTCGTTCGCGTGCATACATCTGAATTATTCGCAAATTTAAATATTCTAGGACATCATTTAGCATACGTGTAAAAATAACACTTCGATTTCTTGCAGATATTCCGAATTTCTAATAGATTCTGATTCTTGAGGACTTACTATAG
>CAYFUV010000160.1:0-6241 GCA_964346435.1 uncultured Candidatus Bathyarchaeia archaeon
ACTTTCGCTTTTAATCCATTGAACGCTTCGCTGAATTTCGATGGGTATCCTACCATAAGTTTTACTCCCTCGCGTCTAACACTAGATAGAATCCGTTCTCCTTCTGCCACATTCCTCGCTAAAGGCTTTTCCAAGAAAATAGCTTTTCCCGCTTCAGCAGCCCTACATGTACATTCACGGTGAAGGAAGTTAGGCACCGAAATTATTACTGCATCAAGACGCTTATCATCGAGCAGCTTATTATAATCTGACTGAACGTTTTCAATCCCCATATGTCTAGCAAATCTCAACGCTTTTCTAGAAGAGTCTGCGACAGAAACTAGCTTGGCGCTCTTAAGGCGGAAGCAGTTTTTCAGATGAACTCTTCCCATCGATCCCAAGCCTATGAGGCCCAAATTCACTTGTCGCAAAGAACTTTTCACCTTTAAGCGCCATTGGTTATTTGACTCTGGCTAGAACTCTATTCGGGACCAGAAATGCGCGCCCATTCATGCGCCCTTGCTTAACTTGCCTTTATTTGGTTTGAACGGAAGCAACTAAATACGGTAGGAGTCTTTTTAAAGAAAAAAGGGGAGGTTGGATGGCTTTCCATATGAGGTTTTCTGTCTTGACTGCAAGGCTTAGGCAGTCGAGGAGTCTATGTTTCCACTACATCTGCGTGTGCGACCACGTAGATATCGCCTGAGAGACCAACCACAGTGTATGTATCGCTTGTCGCGTCAATCCCTGTGTGTTGATAGGGGTACTGTCCTGGAGCAACCGTGTAATCGCCTTTCTTGTCTATTGGTAGCGGGTCAGAGCCCACATAAAGCTGAGTGTTTGTCATCTTCCAGCCTGCGTCCATCGTATATGTAACGGTAGCGGTTGAACCGTCGTAGTCTATCGTGAGGTTTCCCACCAAGGTCCCCTTTGAGAGGTCGCACTGAGCTGCTCCTGCCCATATTTCGAAGTTGTAAGATCCAGGTCCGAGCGGACCGTTAGTCCAACCCCAACTCCTGAAACCCATGCTCAAAAAGCATGTAGCGTAATCGCCGCCGTAGGCAAACGCAGTTTCGGCCTCTGGGGGTGGTGGTGGACCTTCGTAAATCTTTACGATTAGATGGCAGAAGTTGCGATATGGAGTGCCGTCAATCCAATCGACGATCGTGAAGTTAATTGCTGTGCCTGTTCCTGTGTAGTAGGTTGTGTACATGTGCATCGTGTTGTTGAATGGGCCCCAATTTACATCCATTCCGTCAATCTGCAAGAAAGAGTGACCATCAGGTGCAGGGAGGGGCGTTGTCCAAGTCGGACCGTAGATAAATGTGCCATTGAACTCCGCGGTATAGTATTGAGCATCGGCAGCATAAGTGACCCATCCACCAATCGGGTGGGTCGATATGAACCAATTTTGTACCTCAATTCGATACTCTCTCCCAGCCTCTAAGACAGGAGAAATTACTGGTTCTCCTGTGCTTGGCACATCTGCTTGCCAGATCAGAGTCTCTTGTGATTCAACTGGAAATGTTTGCATAGCAAAAGCAAGCGTTGCGATCAACAAGGTAAGTACAAGCCAAGTTTCTGTTTTTCTCATTCTTTATGACCTCTTTATTTCGTGACATGGTTATGCTTTATTGAGATATTTGTAGCTTTCGCGATAAATGGTACAGAAAATCTAATCAATTGTTCTATAATATATAATCATGTGTCAAACTTATATTGGAAGGATCCTGAAAACGCGTCCTTCCTCAAAGTACCCGCAAAATTCAGGATATTTTGTGCTTTATGTCTGGCTTCGATTAACTGTTTAGTGAGAATGTGGATATTTCGCTGGTTACGGTTTCTAAGTCCTGACTTTGTATACGGAAGTAATAAGTTACATTTGTCTCTAGATTGGTGAGGGTTACAGTATGTTGTGTGGTGTTCTCCCGGCTTTGTGCAATTGTCACGTTTGCATGGTCAATATCGAGATAATCAAAGTCCCACCCGGGATCGTATCTTGAAGATACTGTAAATAACGGTAATGTACTATACTCGACTCTACCAATGGTTGGAAGGTCAGTGTTCCATGTTATGGTTGCACTTCTATTATGTGTATTCGGATGAACTGTCACTTCTTCCATTTGGAAAACTGGAGGAAGGTCTAAGACACTTAGGTAGTCTGTTATGTCGACCCCGCCGGCGCCCGGACCACCATACTTCCAGATGATCCAGCCATCAGCTCCTTCTTCTCGAAGTATGTCGATCTCTGCTTTAAATTCCTCTGGAGTTTTCAAAGTTGGAAATTGATTGGCTACAAATATGACCAAGGGGATTTTCCCCTCTGGACCTCCTACGCCCAATTCGATGTCTGCCTTTACACAGGGGCGAAAGAGAGTTTCCAGTTCGTTCGGGTAAAAGTATGCCATAGGAGCGACCCAGTCCAAATAACCTTCAATTACCCAGTCCGTCCAGTCTTGTCCTATTAGTTTACGCCTCTCAGCCCATTCATATTCATGTCCAGTTTTGAGTATGGTCCAAGGAGCTGCTGAGATTTTCAAATCTGGTTTTATAGCTTTCATCCATCCAACCATATCGACTAACAATTGGGTGATTACTTCTACTCGCCACTCCAAGAACTCGTTGTAACGATCACCGCCTGGAGCAAAGTCTCCTGGAAAATCGGTTACTGTTTCGTTCAACCACTGTTCCAATAATACTTTCGATTCTTCGGAATAATCCATGTCAGGAGTGGCTCCTTGCCATTCCCACCTAATATAGTCAAACATGAATCCATCTATATCGGGATATTTTTCCACGAGTTCTTCAACGATTGCTCTCAAATAATCTCTTGCTTCCTGCTTTGTTGGATTCAGCCAATCTATGAAATTGCCTTGGCTATCAATGCACCCCCATTCAGGCTTGGGAGTCTGATAAAGAACGTCCATAGCTATGTAGACTTCAATGCCTAATGGATGGGCCTCTTCTATAGCTTCATCAATGAAATTGAACCCTGCACTTGCAGAGATGACATCGCTTGGGTACCCTGCGTATTTTGGCATCATCCCTTCAATTACTAGCAAATTTAGGTCATAGTCATGCATTGTATCAACTATCAAATTCCAATCGTTTGACGCACTCAATGAGGTAAAATGAAAGAACAGTGCCCGTACTTCACTGGCGTCCGAAACCGAATAATCTAAAGTAGAGTGACTGATCGAGCCTGAACTGGGAATAACAAGTTTCGGTCTCAACTGAGTTATCATTAAGCCAATTGGAAAGAAAGAAATGAGAGCCACAACAACTGCAACGATCAGAAATCTTGAATTACACATTCTTTTATTCCTTCATTCCATTCAATAGGCGTGTTTATGATGTGGGTTGACCAATCTTGGTGTTTTGATGCCCTTCTTTTATACAGTAAGCGGAACTGATTATAAAAATCTTCTGTCTTACGATACAAGCTACTCTTATAAGCTGTAAGCACCTATCTACATGTATCCTAACGCCCGCAATCTTTTCTCCAACTCTTTGTTTTCTTTCATGTCGACAGGACCAAAATAAGACATATCCAAAGTATTTTCAAGCAATTTCCTAAGACGACCTACGTTATCCGGATTTTCACTTGCGATGTTTTTTTCTTCTAGTGGGTCCTTTTGAACGTTATACAGTTCTTCTTTCCCATCCTGATACAAAATGTATTTGTGAGAGTCCGTCCTTACACATTTTGCCGCCTTGTCAATTTGTTCAAGTTTAGGAGCAATCAGCTCGAATTCTGCCGATGGGTTCCTCAAAGTTTCTCCACATTCTGCACAGATAAAATCATGAAATTTTTGATCTTCAAACGGGTATAGGCTTCGACCTTGTATATCGCTTTTATTCCCTCTCATTTTCAAAGCGTCTAAAATTGTGGGAAGAATATCTGTAGTTGATACAAGACTTGGAATTTTCTCCCTTTTTGGAATTATCTCTGGATGAACCATTATTAACGGAACGTGAAGAAGAGTGTCATATAGACAAAACTGGTGCGATGCGAGACCGTGTTCACCAAAGTTCTCACCATGATCCGACGTTATTATTAGTAGGGTATTATCAAAAATTCCCGTTTTGTGAAGGAAGTTAACGAGTTCTCCAATGCGATGATCCAGATATGATATACTACCATCGTACCAAGACTTAATGATGCTCCACTCATTTTCAGACACTTGAAACTCTTTCGCCATAAACTCATACTGACCGTCATCGGAAGCGATTCGGTTAAGTTTTCGAATGTCTAATTGAGAGCCTTCTATTCTCTCCCCGGTATGCCCGAAAATCTTGTCTGCAATATACTCCATTAAATATAACGGGGGCTCATGTAATGAACTACAGAATCTTCTCTTAAAGGGTCTAGGAGGGTCATAAGGTGCATGACAATTGTAGAGATTTGTAAACAAGAAGAAAGGGTGTTTCCCGGTATGATTACTAAGAAGCTTCTTTATGTTCGATATATTTCGATATGTAAACCAATCTGGCCCATATGTTAGTGTTCTTGCCAAGTTTTTGTAGCATTGTTGGAGGAATCCAGAGCTTCTGAAGGGCGTATCTAGTACCATATACTTTTGAAACCCTTTATCGAATCCATTTGATGGGCTTAATAACAAGTTACTGGTTATGCCTATTGTGTGATACCCGTTCAGGTTTAGGATTTCCGCTAGAGTAATATTCTCTTTGTGAAGACGTATGTCCTTTCCAAGAGTTCCATGAAAAGATGGATATTTTCCAGTGAAGATTGATGCATGAGAAGGATAACTCCACTCCGCTGCTGAGAAGGCGTTCTCGAAGAGAACACCCTGATTGGCAAGCCAGTCTATGTTTGGAGTGGTCCTGCGATGATAACCATAACATGAAAGGTGGTCTGCCCGAACTGCATCCATGACTAAAAGTAATACACTGGGAATCTCGGTTTTATCCATATCCATAGTCACACCGATTTGCATTTGACAATTGAGAAGACATTACTGTGTGTCCAGACTATAACTCGTTCTTCGAATGTGCGAGCATACAAAAAAGGGCTGTCACTCTTTCCATAGCTTGTGTTCGATAAATTCAATTATGCAGCTTGCCACGTATTCTCGTCTTTTCTTATCTATCATGAAATGATTCCCGAAGAAAAAGGAGTTTTTCATAATAAGAGCGGAGTTTTCTAGGTCACCTACTTTTCTATGTCTTATTAGCTTTATCACTGGTTGCTCGGTTATGTTTCCAGCCATGATTGGTCTTGTCTCTATACCTCTTTGCTCTAAGTAACTGATTAGTTGTTGTCTAGTGAAGGGAGCTTCTGGCCTGACAGTTACTGGATAGCCGAAATACACATGCTTAAATCCCTCTGCCTCTTTAGGCAGTAATAAATACTCGGCATATTGACTAAATGCCTTTGTCCAATATGCTGCATTCTCGCGTCTTATTTCAATGAATCTATCCAGCCTCTCCATCTGGTGAATACCGATAGCTCCTTGGATTTCAGTGGGCCTAACATTAAATCCAAGATTGGTAAACAGGAACCTTGGATCAATATGAGGATACTTCCTAATGATAGCACTTCTTTCTTTCAAATCCCTGATCCATCCAAAAGCTCTCAATGCCTTAGCCAATTCTGCATAACGGTCGCTATTCATAACTAGCATACCGCCCTCAATTGTTGTAATATGATGCGAAAAGAAAAAGCTAAAAGTGCCCATATCACCAAATGATCCGACCTTTTTGTCGAAATACTCAGCCCCATGAGCTTCGCATGAGTCCTCGATTAAGTAGAGGTTATGTCTATCCGCAATCTCTGTTATCCTTTGCAAATCACAAGGGTAACCTAGTAAATGCACAGGCATTATCGCTTTACTTTTGCTGCCAACTGCCTTTTCGATTTCGAGGGGGTCAATGTTGTATGTTTCGAGTTCAACGTCGACGAGCACTGGTTTAGCACCGACGTTGATAATTGGATAGACAGTTGTGACCCATGTAACGGCCGGTGTAATAACTTCATCATCGCTTCGAATTCTGTTGCTCAGAAAACGATTAGAGAGAATTGACAGAGCTAGAAGGTTAGCTGACGAACCAGAGTTAACCATACATGCATAATCGACTCCAATGTAATCTGCGAAAAGTTTTTCAAAAGTCTGAACCTTGTCGCCCATTGTTACTCGTGTACTTAGTAGAGAATCCAGAACCTCTATCACTTCTTCACACGAATAGGATGGTACTGCAAGAGGTATTCTGTCCTTACCAGGAGTGAATTTGCGAGTTTCTT
>CAYFUV010000161.1:0-2664 GCA_964346435.1 uncultured Candidatus Bathyarchaeia archaeon
TGGCATCAAGCGTCTTAGAAAGCCCAAAAAGCCCAAAGTCTTCTGTATAGAATGTGGAAAGAAGATACCGGCTGATGCCAAGAAATGTCCTAAATGTGATGCGAAACAGGAAGAGTGATGTTGAAAGATGAAAATTAATTTAAAAAGAATGACAAAAGTCTTATTTTCAATATTATTAATAACTCTGATTGCCGGAAACATACCTCAAACTTCAGCCATATTTTATGCCAAGATTATACCCCCTTCACCTTACACCGTTTATGCAGGTCAAACATATACGTTGCCGGTCAACGTTCAGTACGATGTTCCAGATCAGTCTGCACAGCAGTTTGGTCCTATTGAGCTATGGGTCTCAAGTCCGCCATCGCAAAGCAGCAAAATAAATTTTTGGAAGAGTGGAGGCAAGGGCACTCATCCATTTACTCTTCAGTTGACCGCGCCTACTCAGCCCGGCTCTTATGTGCTTGGAATTAAACTTCTAGCTAATTCGAAGCAACATTATGGTGATGTTATAGATACAGCAACAGTAAACTATCAGGTAATCTTGCCAACAGTCAACGACTGGGCAGTAACAAGAGTTTGGATAACTCCTGCATCGCCAACAGTAGGAGACATAGTGAATTTTCATGCTACCATAGCTTTGAAGAGTACAACAGGCAAAGGACAACAGTCCGCTTTGGTAGCCAGTTTCTTAAATAAGGCACAGTTCGAGAAAGCCCAGATATTGAACTTCCCCGGACCCTCATCAATAAACATCAAAGCCAGCAAGACTTGGACCGCTGAAGAAGGCACTCATAAACTAGCATTCGTTGTTGAAGATGCGAATAATTATCCCGATCCGTCTCCAAACGATAACGTAATGGAGATAACGTTCTCGGTAGAACCATATTACGCAATAATATCATGGGTATCGACAGATCCTGAGACCGTGGATTCTGGCGAAAGTTTCGATGCAGAAGTACTGGTTTCATACAAATTTCCCGAGAGCACAAATCTGAGAATAGGCGCGATATTCCCTGGATGGAACATTTCGGCTCCGATCGGGCCCAACGCAACAAAAAGATTCCTCGGTATGCCCGCCACTTCAGAAACGCTCGATACAGTCAGTGGAGAAGGAAATAAAAGTTATACGCTAGGCTTAGTCGCACCTGTACTTCCGCATATGGCCTCCGAGTACAAAGCAGCCTTTGTAGATCACATGGGATACGCTAGAGTTGAGTTCGATCGGGGAGCAGGAAGAGGATGGGAGTATACAGAACCTGGCTTTTGGAGGAATTTTACGGTTCGAATACAAAGACCCAATTACTACGCAGTATTCGATAGTCTAAATGTTGTTTACTTGGGTCGTTCTTTCGATTCTTCTATGAATATGACGTCTGGTCGTTTCTCGATAACGATGCAAGTTAGGTATTTACTGCCTTTGGAGACAGGGTTGAGATTGAATGTGTATGGATTTAATGGATCTGCTGGGTTATTGAGCGTTGAAGAGATGATTACGCAAACAGAGTCCGTTGAAAGGACAAGTACTTACACCTACGAATATACATTTCCTTTACTTTCATTTTATGAGGGCAACTACACTACTGGGTTCGATGCGACTATTGAATATATGGTAGATGGCTCGTGGTATCATGGGGATGATGAATCTGCGTCAGCTCTCGTTTCTATAATTCACCCAGAATTTGGCAGAATGCGTGCGAGGACTATTCTTGACGACATTTGGGACTTTTTCAAGAAGACGTTTAGATTATAGCTGCTAGCGTGCGCGAACTACCAATAAATCTCTTTATTTTTTCGAATTTCGTTTACGAAATCCTCAACAGTCTCTTCTAAACCGTATTCTCTTTTCCATCCCCACTCTTTATTGGCCTTGGTCTCGTCGAATTTGATTGGCCAGGTGCGGATAATCGCATCCTTCTTTGGATCCGGTTCGAATTCAATCCTGGCCTCAGGAATAAACTTCTTTATCACTTCTACGATCTCTTCAGCTGTGTGAGACATTCCCCCTATCATGTAAGTCTTGGATTTGATCCTATCTCTGTCTGAATTAAAAAGCTGAATGAGGCATCTGATCGCATCTTTATGATAGATAAACGAACATATCGTGTCTCTATTCACATATGCTTTATATGGCCTCCCTAGAGCGGGTTCTTGAATAATTAATGATGTGAAAGATGAAAGGCCGGCACCGCCCCTGCCCGGGCCTATTACTGATGTAAATCTAACGCCTCTATAATCAAGATCGAATCTGTTATTGTAATACTCTCCTAATCTCTCACCGAGAACTTTTGTCACGCCATACATGGAGACCGGTCTTTGAGGCGAATTGTGTAATATTATGTCGCCAAAATCACGGCCGTATGTGGCTAATGTGCTGAAGAAGATGAATTTCTCAATGTCGAATAGTCTCGATGCTTCTAGAAGATAGAAGGTTCCGTCAACGTTAACCTTGAAAGCCTCAACATGTCTTTCTTCGGCTTCTCCTGAAAGTAAAGCTCCAGCATGGAAAATATTCTTGATATTATGGGTTCTAATGACGTCAACAACTTCAGAAAAAGAAGATAAATCGCCTCTAACGACTTTTATCTTATCATTCTTTGAGACCTTCTGATACTTCTTCAACGGTGCAACATCGAATGCTATCACTTCTTCGCCCTGATCAGA
>CAYFUV010000162.1:0-1585 GCA_964346435.1 uncultured Candidatus Bathyarchaeia archaeon
GATCATCGGTTGTTGCCATAGATGTTCCAGGGGTTGAAGGATTTACTCCTCCCTTTTTCTTTTTAGACATGCATATTCACCTCACTATTATATAGGAACAAGCTACGAGTTATGTATTAAGTCCGACTAAGTCAGATTCCGACTTTCTAGTGGAACATATTCGGGACTAATTACAGATACCAGGTAAAGAATAGCAGAAAGAAAATAGGAAAGGGGCGTTCCGTCTAGCTGGCCCCTAATCAGCTTACTTGGAGTTTAAGCCAATTAAGCAGTTAAAGTGCTTGAGTATACTCTGGACCACAACTGAGAAAAAAGAAATCTATTTTTGCCAAGTTTAAAATTTATATTATAGATGAAAGCATTATTTAATGATGGATAAGCGTACATACAACTTTGCCGTTGGAATCGTATTAATAATCCTGTCTCTTGTATTCTTCATAATGCCTGGATTATTAGGTTTTGACATGTTTATTCCGTTCTTGTTTGCACTGATTTCTTTTATTTTGGGGATTGCATTCTTTTTTATGGGGCAGATTGAAAAGTAATCACTAGATTTTTTTCTTTGAAGATTGTTGAAGAGAAAAGAATGGTAGGGGCTTATAGCATCTAGCTAGTCCTTATATCCTCGCTCCTTAAGATAACGCCGTATCTTTTCTTGGCTAGATCGATAAAGGTGTCTGTGAAATTTGAGATAACACCATCGATATCAATTCCAATCTTCATATTGAATTCGGCTACGTGGTCAGCAGGATTGAACCTAGATAAGCATACATGGAAATATCTTCCAATAGGAACTAATGGAAGAAATTATAACCTAGGTGTGGTGAAATAGAATAGAAATATATTTTGTTTAACGAGATAGATCGATCAGTCACCAAGAAGAACCAGCTGGACCGCCTAACTTCATATGCCGTAGGTTTCCTCGGCACTTGGGTGTGGTATGTTGGGTTGAAGACAGGTCTACTTAGAACTATGCAAGAGTATGAAAGGGGGATCAACCTTAATGAATTGGCCAAGATCACAGGACTGCGGCGAAACTATGTGGAAGCGTGGTGCAAAGCGGCCTACAGTTATGAGTTCCTTGGCTATAGCCCAGAGGATGGATTCAAATTCCTCCCACATTTAGACGACCTTCTCCTGAATGACAAAGACCCTGCTTACGTTGGTGGGCTACCGTTACTCTTGGTGGAGATGAGTCGATATGGTTTGAAGCTTCCAGAGCTCTTCAAAACAGGCGGAGGAATATCCCAATCCAAATATGGTGAAGGATTCTTTGAAGCCGTCTATGAATCAAGTAAGCTCCTATATAATCTGATCATAAAGGAGGTAATGCTCGGCGTTGAAGAAATTAGAGAGATTTTAACGAAGAAGAGCAGACTATTAGAAGTTGGATTTGGAAGCGGGTATGGCTTGATCGCCATCTCAAAGGCCTTCCCCCTGTGTCAAGTCTCTGGAGTTGATCCTCATAAAAGCGCGCTGGAAAAGGCACGAACTCATTTAGGTTCACAGGGCCTTGAAGACCGCATACACATCCAATCTCTGTCAGGGGAAGCTCTTCCATTTGAGGAAGAATTCGATATTGTTT
>CAYFUV010000163.1:0-2284 GCA_964346435.1 uncultured Candidatus Bathyarchaeia archaeon
AGATTTCCTCTTGAAATTGTTCAAAGAGTTAAGGAGAAAGTAAGAGGAAAACTTCTCCTTTACCGATTAGGCTCAGATGATATGGACCCAGTAGGAACTCAAATCGAGGATTCCAAGAAATTCGCTTTGAAATTGGAAGATGCAGGAGTAGATATAATCGACATATCGGGAGGACTCTGTGGAAGTAGACCTGACGAACTACAGAATAAACAAGGATACTTTATTCCTCAAGCTCAACAGATTAAAGAAGTGGTCAATATACCTGTCATCGGTGTCGGCGGAATCAAAGATCCCCGGTATGCAAACCAAGCGATAAAGGAAAAAAAGGTTGATTTGGTAGCCATAGGGAGGGAGCTTTCGAAAGATCCAGAATGGGCGATAAAAGCCATGAAAGCATTGGAAACAATTTAATTCCAGCACATGTGCTAATTAGATATTTTTAATATTCTTATATCGAACGGATAAATTCTCAACGACTATTCATAATCTTCAAATATTTCAGAATGTAATCTTTTAACGTCTCAGAATGTAAGGGCGAAGGGACAATCGCGCACCCAATCTGAGATTGGATACGCACCCCCCGCACCACTTAAGGGATATATGATTATTCGTAACCGGATAAAGGAAGAAAAATTATGATTTAGAAATCAATTAAGTTGTTTTGAGAAGTATTTACAATATTGCATGTGATTTACTCAGAATTGTATTCTACCCAATATGATTCGCCTGTGACAACCTTCTCCTTTTTCCAGATTGTTGCATCTCTCTTAGCCCTCTCAACAGCCTCTACCAAAGCTGGAAAAACATCTTTTCTTGACTTTCCAGCTACCATAACGACAAAAATTAAGTCTCCAATTTCCAATTTTCCAATAACATGATGTATTGTGACATCAACTATCCCTGGCCTCTTACGTATATCTTCTGATATCTCCGTGAATATTTCTTCAGCTTTCTCCTCATAAGCCTCCAGTTCTAATCCTTCTACCTCATCCCCACTTTTAACAAATTTTTTTACAAAACCAAAAAAACAGGCGACCGCGCCAGCTTCATTGAATCTTCGATTATTCTTAATGAAGTCTAATATCGGCTGGATTGACAAGTCACCTTTCGGATGAATCCCAATCCTCTTCAAAATCATCCACCAATTTTTTATTCCTGGCGTTACTTAAGATCCTTCAGCGATTTATTTAACTAATAGTTTTGAATTTGTAGAATTTTAAATTTTTAAAAATAAGACAATAATGAAAAGTTCTTAAATTCGCGCATTACTCGTTTTGGCTTCTACCTTGAAAAAAAAATTTTCCCAATTCGTCTATTTTATTCTCAGCGTATAGCCCATCATAGTTCTCTTTTTTCATGCTTTAGCAAGATTTTACTTGGTTTTGGAGAACATGCCACCATCATGCAAAAGATATTTCATTATTTAAAAGCGTACGTTATTAAATGAATTAAGTCCAAGACTCATACCGCGCGCGCTTCCATGGACCAAAAAAAAGAATTGAGTAAAAGGGTTCTGGATTGAAAAATCTTAATGAATTGAGTGAAGAATTCAGATTTTCCTTGGGCGTTATTTCATATCTAAAAAGAGTTTATGGTGAAGAATTAGAAAAAGTTTTGGAGTCGCTAAAGATTCCTGGAGACAAATACTATCTTAGGGTCAATACCTTGAAGGTTACTAAAGATAAGATTATAAAAAAATTTAATAAAAAAGGCATAGAAATCCTAGAAGATCCTTCAATCGATGAGGCACTTTATCTTCGAGTAATAGGGCCTTTTGATATAGAACTTTTGGATAAAAAGATGGTTGTCGACAAATATACAGCAGAGGCTGTAATGATGGGTGCAAACGTTTACGCCCCTGGAATTGTAAAGTGTTCAGGAATTCGTTTTGGTGATGATGTTATTATAATGGATCCATATGGACAAGTAGTTGCTTCTGGCAAAGCTCATATGAGCGAGAGAGATATTCTAAGTTTAAGAAAGGGTTTGGCGGTGGAAACGAAGAATTCGATCTATAAAATTCCGAGTCTAAGAGAAACTGAAGAATTCGAGGATGGATTAATATACTTACAATCAAGGGCTTCAATTTTGACAGGTAAAATCCTAGATGCAAGACCTGGAGAAACTATTGTAGACATGACTTGCTCACCAGGAGGAAAACTAACTTATATTCGTCAGATGATGAATAATATAGGACGCATAATAGCAATGGATAGAAATGAAAGGAAGATAGCGACAACTCGCAATACTCTCAATAGACTAGGATGTAAAAATATTGAATTAA
>CAYFUV010000164.1:0-1710 GCA_964346435.1 uncultured Candidatus Bathyarchaeia archaeon
CTTTTCCACCTTGTTAAACACCTCTCTCTGCAACTGACGAGTATCTGGCCAGCTCTAGTCGGAATCTTGCGAAGTCTTCTGTCACTCGAAAATCCTCGCTGAGCTGGAACGTATTAACGTTAACGTCTGAGTACTTATGAAGTCTTTCATCTGGAACCAACAAATATGCAGCGAAAACGTTTGCTTGGCGTTCTTGATAGTTGTCAATGGAGTAAGTGTATTGTGCGAAAACTAAGTGGTTGCCGGCGTGGAGGAAGTGGTGACCTATGGCGTGGGCAATAAGCTCTCTTTTTTCTTCTTCAGTAAGGTCAGCGCGGATAACCACATAATCGCCAAAATAAATTTCTTTAAATCTACCCTTGAGAGGCACTTCCAGAACTTCAATTCCTTCTCTGGAAAGAATCTCTTCCAGATTATTGCCATACTTTCTATAAACTTCTTCAGCTTTTCTTCTGGCAGTATTCATAGCCCCTCCGAAGATTTTGGCTATCTCTTTTTGCTTGCTCTTGCCTTCAAAATAGCCTCATAAGCTCGGATTAAAGAGTCTTTCTCCTCTTTTGTCATTTTTGGTACCTCTTTGAACATCATGGTAAGCCCGGGATCATTGATTCCCAACTTTTCAATCTTTGCTTCCAAGATCAAGTCCTGTATTTGCCCCATAGTAAGGCCTAAAGTTTTGGCCCATATTTCCAATTTTTTACCCTGGGGGATGAACTTGTTATGCTCAACATCACTGACATAGCTCTGAGAAGTATAGCCAAGTTTCTTAGCGATGGTTCTTTGGCTAATACCTTTTTGTAATCTAACTTGTCTTATTCTATTTCCAAAACCCATTTATTAGCTCCTTCTAACCGTAATATCTACGAACCATTTTTCAGTATAACATACTGTCAACAAATTACAACTGTGGATAACTCTGAAATTAAAAAGTCCTGAAAACCGCAGAACTTTGCGTTTTCTCCATATATAATAAGCTTGACATACCGTATACTTTACGATATCATAAAGGTGGTCATAGGTGATAAATAAATTGATTATCAAAAGTTATGCAACAAACATACTATCACATCATAGTTTTATTTTTTGCCTTAGGCTTACGTACCAATTACGATATTCAACCTTTAATTAATTATAGAGGAGACTTTCATGGTTGTACTCTTCCCTCATGGAAAAATGGAAGATATTCAAAAGAATCCCAGATTCAATTTACTGGCGAATGCTTTTATATCTGTAGCAGAAGAATTGATGAGGGAAGAGGAAGACGAGCAGAATACTCAGGAACAGAGTGAAAATCAAAATGAATCTGCCTGATGTAATGCCTCTGGCAACCGGTAACCATAGTCAAATAAAACCTGAGGGGAGGAAAAGACGTCGTCGGGCTTGGAGTCTCGTCTTTCATAATCTCGACCCCAAACCCCGACTGTTTGCTTCTCGCCCCTACGGGGTTCCCTCGCCCTTCGGGCTCGGCTCGAATCAAACAGTCGGACTTACGCCGACGACTTATATCAAGACCGAATTCCTCCCCTCTCCCGAAGGACTTCGGGATTCACCCCTCCTTCTTGCTCTTGATAAAAATGTAATCCCGATTCTCATCGGGATGACTATAGATAGTTCTGACAATCGAATAGGAGCTCTGGCAGTCCAACGCCGCAAGCAAGTGACTGTCCAGCTGTGTTAAAGCCAGTCTTAGGACTTCTGTTCTAGGATTGG
>CAYFUV010000165.1:0-7280 GCA_964346435.1 uncultured Candidatus Bathyarchaeia archaeon
TTCCAAACCATACTCAATATCCGTTCCTCTAGAGGGCGCGTGCCAACCCCAATCACGAATTCCAAAAAATCTTTCAAATATGTCTCTGAATCCGCCAAAACCAAATCCAAGGTCTTTGAAGATTTCGTCGAAGTTAACGCCTCTGAATAAATCCTCGCGACTATATTTACCACTTATTCCAGCGTGGCCGAAAGTATCATAATAGCTTCGTTTTTCATCATCTGATAAAACGGCGTATGCTTCTGAGATTTCTTTGAATTTCTCCTCAGCATCCGGAGATTTATTTCTATCTGGATGAAATTTTAACGCAAGTTCACGATAAGAATCCTTAATTTCTTCCTTGGAGGCATCTCTTGATATGCCAAGGATTTCATAGTAATCTTTGCCATTCAAATAGTACACCTTTCAAAGGAAGCCCAGCGTTACCTATTATTTCTTCTCGTCCTCTACTTCCTTGTAGTCCGCTTCTACGACTTTCTCCTTGCCTTTTTTCTCAGCTTTCTTTTCATCTTTTGGTTTAGCTTGTTGCTTTGCAGCCTGTTGATAAACTGTTGCCCCAACTTGTTGAAGCATCGTTGCCAGACTTTCTGTTTTACTCTTGATTTTTTGAGTATCTTTTTCGCCTAAAACATCTTCAAGCTCCTTTATGGCTTTTTCCAGATCTTTTTTTTGTTCGGGCGAAATCTTGTCCCCGAGTTCTTTCAAGGTCTTCTGTGCTGTATAAACAACAGAGTCTGCTTGATTTCTTATCTCAACCTCTTCCTTTCTCTTCTTATCCTGCTCTGCATGTGTCTCAGCCTCTTTAACCATCTTATCGATTTCTTCTTCCTTCAACTTAGTTGAAGCAGTGATTGTAATTTTCTGTTCTTTATTGGTTGCGATATCTTTAGCCGAAACCTCTAAGATTCCATCTGCATTAATATCAAATGTAACTTCTATCTGAGGAACGCCTCTAGGTGCGGGGGGGATTCCAGTCAAATTGAACATGCCCAACGATACATTATCTCCCGCCATTGAACGTTCACCTTGTAAGACATGTATAGTTACGCTAGTTTGACTATCAGCCGCAGTTGTAAAGATTTGGCTTTTTTTCGTAGGAATGGTAGTATTCCTTTCTATTATTTTGGTAGACACTCCACCGAGAGTTTCAACTCCTAGAGAAAGAGGGGTTACGTCCAATAATAATAAATCAGTGACTTCTCCTGCTAGAACTCCTCCTTGTATCGCCGCGCCCATAGCGACGCACTCCATGGGGTCTACACCCCGCTCTGGCGAGGTATCCATCGCTTCTTCAACAAATTTTTGAACGATAGGCATTCTTGTTGGACCACCTACAAGTATTATCTTATTGATGTCCTTGACGTCCCACTTTGCATCTTCCAGAGCCTTCGTCATTGAATCCTTAGTCCTCTCAACAATAGGCCCAACGAGTTCTTCTAATTTCGCCCTAGTCAACGTCATGTTGAGATGTTTTGGGCCGCTTGAGTCAGCAGTGATGAATGGCAGATTGATATCTGTGGATAAAGTTGTCGAGAGCTCAATCTTCGCCTTTTCGGCGGCTTCCCTTAGCCTTTGCATCGCCATTTTATCGTTTCTAAGGTCTATTCCATTATCCTTCTTAAATTCCTCTGCAAGGTAATCCATTAACTCATTGTCCATGTCAGTTCCTCCCAATTGGGTGTCTCCGCTTGTGGATTTAACTTCAAAAACTCCTTTGCCGAATTCCAGCATAGTCACATCGAGGGTCCCGCCCCCAAAATCGAATACCATGATTTTCTGATTTTTCTCTGATTTGTCGATTCCATAGGACAATGATGCAGCCGTAGGTTCGTTGATTATTCTTACAACATTTAAACCCGCAATTTTACCTGCGTCCTTAGTGGCCTGTCTCTGGTTATCATTAAAATAGGCCGGAACTGTGATGACCGCTTTTTCTATTTTCGATCCAAGGAATGCTTCAGCATCTCTCTTTATCTTTTGTAAGATGAACCCCGAAATTTGTTGGGGGGTATACTCCTTGTCCTGGATTTCTACCTTATAGTCAGTACCCATCTTGCGCTTAATGGCCATTATAGTTCCTTCTGGATTAGAGACGGCCTGTCTACGAGCTGGCTCTCCCACAAGGAGCTGTCCTTCTTTTGTGAATGCCACGAAGGAGGGGAATGCTTTTCCAGCAACAGTAGTACCCTCAGCGCTTGGGATAATGGTGGGCTTTCCTCCCATTAAGACGGCTGCGGCAGAATTACTAGTACCTAAATCTATTCCAACAATCTTTTCTTTTGAAGACTTAGCTTTACTCATGTAATTCGACACCTATCTTCAAAACTTGCCATTATGCATAGTCATAATTCTACGATATGAAATCTGTGATTGATGTTCTTTGAGAAAAATATTATGGTAGACATTCACGATCTCTATAACTTAAACTTATCGCTGCCAACAGTTAAATTATAATAAAAGTGGGAGATTAAAGATTGAGAAATCCGATTCTTGATTTGGAGGAGGCTTAGTTGTTGAAGGCAAATCTTTCAAAATTGATCCAGGAACAGATTAAGACGCCAAGTCCCATAAGACAAATTATGAAAATGGCAGAAAGACAGAATATAATTAATTTAGGGCTTGATCCTGAAGAATTTATTTCTTTCGGAGGAGGATGGGTCAACCATATTACTCCGGAGTCGTACAGAAAATCCTACATTGAGATATGTGAGGATAAAGAACTTTTTCACAAATCTGGCGGATATAGCACAACAATAGGTGAATTGGAATGTAGAAGGCAGATATGCAATTTCGAAAAGGAGTTATTCAATTTACGACTATCCGAAGATAACATAATAGTTGGCCTGGGAAGTACTCAGTTGATGCATGATCTTTTCATTACTATCACTGATCCAGGAGACTCTATAATGTTATTGGACCCCACCTATCCAAATTACTTTGGTCAGATAAAATTCACTCTGAGAAATTCAAAAACTATTTTCCTAGAGACATTAAATAAAAAGGATTGGATCTTTATTCCTGACTTGCATAAGACCATAGAGGACTTTCAAAATTTATATCAAGCTCATAAACCGAAAATCATACTCCTAGTTAGTCCTGATAATCCAACTGGGCAGATAGTCCCCCAAGAGCTAGTAGAAGCGATTATGGACATAATTTACGAGAAGAATTCATTCCTGATCATAGATTTCGCTTATAAATCGCAATATTTTGAAGAACCGCCCGAATATTTTTCTTGGACACCATTAGATCGTCCACAATTGGTTGCAATGCATTCAAATTCAAAATGGGGTAGAGGATTAGGAAGAAGATTAGGATGGGTGGAGGCCGATAAGTCTGTCATAAATGGTCTTGAAAGCACTCAACAATGCAATATCTTATGCCCAGATACTTTACACCAGATGGCGTTCTCGAAGTATGTAAAATCTTCAATAGAGGACAATTCATTGAAAAAGTATATTGAAGAGAGCAGAATCAAATACAAAAAAGCAGCCGAAGTTACCGTTAGGGCCATTGATGAATATTTGAAAATGAGGGTCCTCAGGCCTCAAGGAGGACTGTATACAGTCATGGATGTAATGAAAGACTCTGATTCGTTCGTTACAGATGTTCTAAAAAACACGGGAGTACTATTAGTTCCTGGAAAAGGATTTGGCCCTTCGTTGAGGAATGGGGTAAGAATATCCTATGGCCCCCTTGTGGAAAATACAGAAAAGATAACGGAAGGGATAGAAAGGATCGGAAATTATTTATCGCGCAAGCACTGAACTATTTTTCTTCCTTTTTGCCTTTTGCCACGCTAACAAAACTAGGCCTTATTACCTTTCCATCGAACGTATATCCCTTTTTCAATTCTTCAATAATAGTACCTTCCGGTTGTTTCTCAGTATGAACCTGTGCGACAGCTTCGTGGAGATGGGGATCAAAAGGTTTTCCGATTGCCTCTATTTGGCAAAGACCTTCTTTCTCGAAAATTTCCCTAAACTTTTCTATAACCATGTCAATGCCCTCGATCAATACTTTCCCATTTTGACTTTTTTTCCCAGCCTCTGCCGCTAATTCGAGCTCATCGAAAATACCTATGAATTTTAAAATTAATTTTTCATTCTCGTATCTTATTGATTCTTCATTTTCTTTCTTAACTCTCTTCCGATAGTTCTCAAATTCTGCTTGAAGATACTTTAATTTGTTGAGATAATCATCGGCTCTATTTCGTTCTTTCATGAGTTCTTTTTTCATTTCACCGATCTTTTTTTTATAATCGATCTTTCGTTCTTTCAAAGTTTTTTCTGAGGAATCTTTGGCGTTATTGTCTTCCATCTATATAATTAACCTCTGTAGATAGAAAAAATTGAGCTCTATAAATCTGATGAGGCAAAAAGGTAAAAATAAATCTTGTCAAAGATTCAAGAGAGAAAAGGCATCAATAATTACTAGTCCGAGTTGAATTACCCAAGAGGAGCACCATGCGCCACAGCGTCTTTATACAGCAGATCCTCCCATTCTTCATTAGTGATGGTCTCTTTAACTACGACTTCATCCATTATGGCTTTTAATGTATTATGATGCCTGAATTCGTCCGCAGCAATGTACTTTAATAAGAATTTGATTTTTTCGTCTTCCGTATGGTCAACCAATCCTTTGACGAAATCTATCATTCTTCTTTCCGTTTCTATATGATTCCTCATCTCAGCATCTATACTATCTCTTTCTTCTTCCGATAGAGCCGTGACTCCTGATAGTATCTCAACGAGTGAGGAGTATATGTCACAATGCTTCTCAGAATCTAATGCGATTCCATTTAGCAGCTGTTTGACAACGACGTTTTGCACCTTCCTTACTGTTTGATTCATCGAATTAATCATGCCTTTCTCGAGGGCCATTCCTTCTTTGAATTTATTAATTAGATCTTTATTGCTTGACATTGGAAAAACCTATTTTAGATTCCAAATAATTGGAATATTTTATCTCTTTTAAGTCATTTATAAACAATTAGCGCGTACTATGTCCCCAAACATAAGTCATCAATTATGGGGTTAATTTCTTTGGCTAAAAAGGTGGCTATCAGGATAACCAAATCCTTTGGCGAAAGCGTTATTCGACTTCTTAAAAAGCGCCAATTATTTGATGAAAGCTTCAAAATTAAACATGAGGAAGGTGTTATTTTCATACCAATAAAGAAAGAGCCGTCGAAAAAATTTTTGAACGAACTTAAAAAGATAAGCACCAAAGCAAGAATTGAAAAAATAGAACTAGAAAAAAGGAGAGGCAAATCCAAGGATCTAACAGATTCATTAAGGGGCAAATTGGCGCTAAATGTTTTAGAATGCCTTCCAAAGTCTGTTGACATCATTGGAGATATAGCCGTAATTGAAATACCCCCTGAAATCGAATCATATAGACGAGAGATCGGTAAATCTCTATTGGATATTAATAAGAACATAAATACAGTTATGATGAAGGCGGGTCCCATCACAAATGAGTACCGAGTCAGAGATTATGAGCATATTAGCGGTAAGCGAAAAACGTCTACAGAGCACAAAGAGTTTGGCTGCAGATATTCCTTGGACATAACAAAAGCTTACTTCAGCCCTCGACTTTCTTTTGAACACGACAGAATTTCTTCTAGAGTAAGGGAAGGAGAAATTATTGTTGATATGTTTGCTGGAGTCGGACCTTTTTCCATACTCATTGCGAAAAGGATTGAGAGAGTTAAAGTATATGCTATAGACCTAAATCCCGAAGCAGTGAAATTTCTAGTTAAGAATATTGCAATTAATAAAGTAAAGAAAAAAGTCATCGCAGTTTACGGTGATACGAGAGATGTTGCTACCAAGCATATTCAGAAAGTTGCAGATAGAGTGATCATGAACCTGCCTTCTGAATCAATAAAATTTATTGATGTTGCTTGCAAAGTTTTAAAACCTGAGGGTGGCGCGCTTCATATTTATTATTTTATAGATGAATCAAGCTCGATAGATGAGAAAATAAAAGAACTTCAAAAGAAGACGTCAACCATGAATAGGAAGGTTAGAGAAATTAAGTTTTCAAGAAAGGTTAGAGAAATAGCGCCACGTAAATGGCAAATAGTAATCGATGCTGAAATAATTTAATAGCCTCTTTCAACAATTAATTCTATCTTGACATTCATATTTGGATCCTGCATCAAATCGATGAAGGATCTATTAAAGTCGATGGCTGCTTTATTTGATCTGATTGCCAGAGTTCTATCACATATGAAATTGCTTTTTCTTATTACAAGGTCTTTTGGGTTCTCAAGGGTCAACTCTTTGCTTCCCATTGCTACAGCGATTTCTTTTAAACCATTAGCTTCAAATATGATCGTTAATCTTGCATCATCGTTACATAGATTTTTCTTGAAATCATATGATAGATCTGCCATGCTCTTTGATGCGGCCATTGTAACTATGCAACCTCCACGTTCAGTTAATTCCTTATCTTTGGTGATTTCAAAAGTAGATCCATGCGTACCCCTAATATTTTCATGCCCACGTCCATGAATTAATTCAATAACTCTGGTATGAGTGGACTTCCTTTCCTTTGGTGAATCTTCAGACGAAGGATTGCCCATAATCATATTCATTCCAATAGCGCGCGCATACGTTGCTAGATATATCGGTTTTCGTTATGTCGAACTTCTAGATAATAATTTATATATATTTATGTAGTTATGTGTTACAGATAAACAAAATGAACTTCGTGAATGCATTTAAGGAAAGACAAGCAGTAAAGCGATTTACAGTAGATTCAATTGCACATATGCTTTTTTATGGCACAATAGGGGGAGCTATAGCAATCGCTCTAGGGATAGAGTTTGAGGTTTTTGTAACCATGTCCGCTATAGGAACAGTCATCCAATTTTTAGGTGGCGGTATTTTCGGAAGATTCTTGGATTCATTCCGGAAATTTACTAACGCTTAACCTAATCATATGCGCTTAGCGTACGCATGCGGAATGAGGTCGTTCTACTGCTTGTAGCAATTATTAATAGTACGTATAGATTGTTTGTACCAAACTTATAAAAGAAAAATCCGTGAACGCTAAACAAACCTAAGATTTTTACATTTACATTCTTCCCCTATCTCCTTCCATACTTGAGTTTGGACGTCAGCACTCTTCCTTTTGATAATTACGATGTTACGTCTATCTTGTGTGTGTGGGTACCTTGGTGCGCACACACACACAAAATAACGTAACGCATCTCATCTCATGTACGCAATTATCTAAAGGAAGATAGGAAGGAGATAGAGGAAAGAAAC
>CAYFUV010000166.1:0-2681 GCA_964346435.1 uncultured Candidatus Bathyarchaeia archaeon
AAAGATTATGAGATTAGAGAGTCGGCTTGTGTAGTTTACGGGAGGACTCATGACATTTTGGTAAATGGCATCGAGGTCGCTTCTGCTGTCGTAGGTCCAATACCTATGGACCTAAATTGGGATATTACAGAGCCTTGGGCAGGTGTAGGGTTCGGGTTGGAAAGGTTGGCCATGTTAACCAAGGGTTTAAACCGCATCAAGCCTGTTGGAAGAAGCGTGACTTACCTGGACGGTATCTTCTTGAACATTTGAGAGGTGATGACTTTTTTCGATTTTAATCCAAGAGACAGCAAAGTCATGGAGATCCTAACAAAAGCTTTAGACGGCAAAGAACTGTCAAAGAGAGAAACCATCTATTTAGCAAGGGTAAAAAATATTCATGATCTATATGCCATGTTTTCAGCGGCTCAGGAGTTGCGTGAGAGGTTTTTTAAGAATGTTATCTTTACATATGGCTTCATATACTTCACTACTTATTGCAGGAATTCTTGCACATTCTGCGCCTATAGAAAACCAAACAATAAAGCGATAAGGTATAGGAAATCCTTGGATGAAATTCTCGATTATTCCAATAAGATAAAGGATTCTGGGATAAATCTGATCGATTTGACGATGAGTGAAGACCCTCTTATTTATGAGAGGGTTGACGGGTGGCGTCTAATCGAGAAAATCGTTAAGGCGATTAAGGAAGCAATAGGATTGCCCGTAATGGCCTCTCCTGGAGCGATCTGCAGAGATGGGATTAGAGCGCTTCGAAGGGCTGGGGCTGACTGGTTCGCTGTATATCAAGAGACATACAACCGTGAATTGTATCGAAATCTTAGGTTGTATCAAGACTTCGACTATCGTTTAAAGGTGAAGCTTTGGGCGAAGAGTGAAGGCATGTTGATTGAAGATGGGATGCTCCTAGGGGTTGGGGAGATCGAAAAGGATTGGGTGAATTCGATCTTCTCAATGAAGAGTATTGGGGCCCATCAAGTTCGGGAGATGGGTTTTATCCCTCAGGCTAACACACCTATGGAGAACATCCCACCTCCACCTCTATTAAATGAAATGAAGGTTATAGCTTTGATGAGGTTGACCAATCCTGACAAGCTTATTCCCTCATCCTTCGATGTAGATGGGATAAAGGGACTTCAGTTACGCCTTATGGCTGGAGCAAATGTAGTGACTTCTTTAATCCCTCCAAGGACAGGGCTGGTCGGTGTTGCACAGGCAGAGTTGGGAGTAGATAGTGGTATTCGGACGAGGGATGGCATACAGCCATTTATGAAACAGTTGAATTTTCGTCTTGCCTCGCAGAAAGAATATGCAAAATGGGTCGAGGAGCAACGTGCAAAACTACAGACAAAACGAGAACTTTAGAGAGTAAGTAAAACTTCAACACTTCAATATTATTTTTCTTCTACTTTTAGTTTAGAGAACTCGAAAACTTTTTCAGGACAGATTTTCTCACATCTTTTACAAGAGACTCCTATACACAGATCAGTTCGGATTACTATTCTGAATTTTCCGTCTTCATCGACAACTTCAAGTGCTTCTTCTGGGCATTCTTCTTTACATGACTCACACCCAGTACAACCCTTAAACTCTTGAGTCAATATCGTACCTATTTCTCTAACTACATGGAGACCCTTCTCCCCTAGAATCGGTATATCTCTAATTACGATTCTATTAATTTTCGGCATAAATTTTCTTTCAGGGTAATCAGGTAATTTGTAATGCTTGAGAAAGTGATGGTATTGATCCATAGGCATACCACTCCAGAAACCAAGCTCAACTATGTATGCATTCTTAAAGTCCTGTTCTAATGGGAACATGACGTGAGTACGCCTCAGCTGATCAGCAATCTCTTGAGCTTTATCCAGAACTTCGATATCCTTGGCAATGTCACACGCAAAAGCAAGAGATGTATTACCTACTTGATAGATATTTTTTACAGTCGAAGGGACTAGACCTACTCCTTGGGCTTTATAGGCGTCAACGTACGTGCCCCCTGCACCTGCCATATATGCTGTCTTGATATCATCGAGTGATAGGCCCAGATGGTTTACAAGCGTCAAGTGACCCGCTCTGAAAGCTCCGAAAGCCTTCCCAGACTCAGTAAGGTCATTTTCTGTGAAGTATATGTTGTTACCATAAAAGCGAATTATCTTATCAGGTGTTGAGATATGTGGTAAGCGAATCAATCCATTTTGCATTCCTATGTAAACTGCAGCTATCGTTCCTGTCCCTGTGATTCCTCTAGGATGGATGTAAGGGTCCATTTTCTTAACGATTGATCCATTTAACGCATCTACGGAGTATGATTGATGGCCAATCATCTCATCGTCTAGCACTGTAATCTTAAGGCCTTCATTAGATAGATTAACATCTGAGATTGCTCCAGGAGATGCGAGCATACCCATCTCGATTTCCTGTCCTTCTATCGCTGGACCTGCTGCTGCAGAACCTGTATATATTTCATCCCCAACCATTAAACCTATTTCAGCATTCGTCCCATAGTCTGTCACTAGAGCTATTTCTTTCCTATCCAATAGACCAGACTTAAAGATCATAGCTATGGCATCGGCTCCTATCATATGAATAACAGCAGGAGGGATGCATACATCGACTTTAGGGTTTAGAATGTCTAAACCAACTTTGTCTGCTTTAATTATTGTGGCCCTTCTTTCTAATCT
>CAYFUV010000167.1:0-3618 GCA_964346435.1 uncultured Candidatus Bathyarchaeia archaeon
TGAAGTTAGCATCCTTTGTTTCTGGTCTAATGGCCGTTAATATGAATCTCCAATATTCTGCATCAGCGATTTTCAAAGCCTCATCCATCCATACGCCTATTTTTCGGGATTTCGAGAATTTGCCATGTCCCTCATATAGTATGAACTCAGTTGAAGAGACCTGCCAAGGGAGTATATATCCCCTTTTATTGGCTAATAAGAGCGCAGGCAGTATTATGGTATGGAATGGTATGTTATCTTTCCCTATGAAGAAGATGCTGTTAGTTTTCTTATCTAACCAGAATTTCTCCCATAAATCGAGTTTGTTATGCTTTTTACTCCATTCAACCGTAGCGGAGATATACCCCAATAGAGCTTCCAACCAAACATAGATTGTTTTCCCCTCAGAACCAGGGAATGGAGAAGGTATGCCCCACTTATTGTCTCTAGTAACAGTTCTTGGTTTTAACCCCTCTTCTAACCACTTATAAGAAAAATTCCTTGCATTGTCCGGCAACCGTTTATTTGAATCCAAATAGGATTTAAGTTCGTTGCTTAATTTAGGGAGATCAAAAAACCAGTGAGTAGTCTTTTTGATCGAAGGAGCATTCTTGCATGAAAAACATTTTGGATTTTTAATTTCCAAAGGATCTAGAATTCTCCCACAAGAATCGCATTGATCCCCTCTGGCCTTATCAGAACCACAGTTAGGACATGTACCTTCAATGAACCTATCTGGAAGACATCGGTCACATTTCTCACAATACGGAAGTTTCACTTCTTCACTATAGATGAGTCCGTTATCATAAATTTTCATAAAGAATTTTTGTACAAAATCTACGTGAGTAGGATTTTCAGTTCTAGTATAATTATCAAATTCTATGCGATATTCGTCCAAAAGCGCAACAATCGCTTGGTGATATTCATCTGTTAATTTTTTTGGATGTATTTTGGACTTGATTGCCTCAACTTCAATTGGCGTGCCGTGTTCGTCTGATCCAGTCACTGATATGACTTCTTCGCCCTTTGATCGAAGATATCTTGCATAGATATCTGCTGAAAGTAGGTGAATGAATGTTCCGAGATGTGGCAAAGTATTCACATATGGCCATGCTGCGCAAACAATCCATTTGCCCAACTTCTTAATTCTCCATGACTACTTGAATGAGGAATTTATCAGACTCTTCTAAAACTCTCTTTATTATTATAAATTAATGTTTTCTGCGAGCTCGTTAAATGGAAGCGCGCGCGCAATCTGATCGGACATCGTTACAGGCTCAACCTGATCATGAGTTACATAATCTAGAAAGATATCAATAGACTTGAATTTTTAGCAGTTAGCTAAAAAAGTTAATTCACATGAACAAAAAGCTTAATCAAAGAAGAAAAGCACGCAGGGGTTCGTGGGTTCAAATCCCTCTCCTCGCACCATTTCTCATTAGTAACATATCATCATGACTTCAGAGCGATACTCGCTAATTTGTTATACAACTTTCTTGAAGTCTTTCTTATCTTTGAATAATGGAATAGTACAATCAAATCCAGACTTGCATGTCTTCCTTCTATCCTCCCCTGGTTCTGAACTGGGATCTAAGCTTGACCCAGGAGTGTTTGGATAAGTGTATAAGTCCTTATCAGCTTGGAACCTAGTCGTTAACGCCCAGTTCCTATCTTCTGGATCTGTAATATCTATGTCATCGTCAAACACGAATATGTGTTTCAGACTCTTGTGCACTTCAAATGCCGTTTCTATTATTCTCTTTGGTTCATTGTCGCTTTGCTTCTCCATGCTGACAGAACAACCTAGCCAATCAATTCCGCCATCAGTAAAAGCCACATCCTTAAGTTTACAAATCTTGTTGAGTTCATTCGAAATAAGTGACAGTTTGCTGAAACCCATAAGAAATGAGTGCTCTCCCCTACCAGGGATGAGCGCATAGTAGATTGGGTTTTTCTTTTGCCTCAATATCTTAGTGATTCTTAGTACAGGTTGTTGTCGTACTAAGTCATACGTCCCTGTAATGTCCACAAATGGACCTTCTTTCTCTTCCTCTGGCGTAAGCTTTCCAAGTAATACAATCTCGGAGCTTAAAGGAACCGATATCCCATTCTCCATTTTTACCATTTTTACGGGTTCGTTATAAAAGCCACCTGCAATTTCAGTCTCATCCATAGGCTCTTTGGTTGAAATCGATGCAGCGAATAGGATGGCAGGATCAAGTCCAAGGCATATTGCAACATCAATATTTTTATCATTTTTTATATAACAATCCCAGAGATGTCTGTGACAGACTCTTGTTGTGCCATAATCCTTTCCTTTAACATGAATTCTGTGATAAGAAAGGTTACGTTTTTCACACTCTATCACAAAGACGCCAGAAGTAATGTAGACCTCGGGATCTGTGTCATAATATTTCAAAATCGGAAGTTTTCCCAGATCAAGTTCAACTTCCTCAAAAGGTTGTTCATCAACTATGATTGGTTTAATAGGATTGTCCATTGCTGTAGCAACTTTCTCTTGTAGTGCTTTCCAGTCCATATCAAAAATTGTGCAGAAGTTCTCTCGAGTACAAATATTCGAGGCAACCTGGTAATCAGTTCCCGTGTTCTCGAAAAGAATAGCTTGATCGGATTTCTTGATGACATTTGGAATCTCTCGTAAAGAAACTTCCTCCTTAATGCGATTGAGCTTATTTATCGACTCTAGCTTTTGAAGAACTTGTCTAAAACTATGCATATTATTTCAAACTCCGATATTCGATAATATTGATTTAATAATCTCTAGTTCTTCAATATTTCCTAAAAGAAATTTTCATTGAATCTAAAAGTATTATAGCACATAGAAGTGCAAAAAATAGACATGGAAGCGGCGCTATTTTATTCATGCTTTACGGCTTCTCTTCAAAGCTAAGACCATCGTTACTACTCCAACCAGTCCCACAAGAGCGAGATAGGGAGATAGTATTGCAAGCTCGTTGACGGAAATAAGAATACCGCCGACAGCAGTTGGCATCAAGCATAACAGAAAAGAGTCTTCATTCCCGGCATAGGTTTCGCTGCCTGTTGGTGTTCCCAAAGCGTATGTTGGCGTTCCCAAAGAGTATGTCGGCGTTCCCACAGTGTATGTTGGCGTTCCCAAAGCGATTGTTGGCGTTCCTACGCTGCCCCATGCGCTATAAAGTGTAGGTGAAGCGGTTGCGATGTAGCCGACGAAGCATGGATTGCTTGAAGAGTCGATGGCAACATCATAACTCCTGTCCTCGAGTGTGCCTCCCCAGGTATTCTGCCATGTGAGACCACCAGAGGAATCAAACTTCAAAAGAAAAGCATCAATGCTTCCAGCACCAAAGCTATTAGTAATCCCAGCTACGTAGATGTTGCCTGAAGTGTCGACGGCAACACCATAGCAATATTCACTGCCTGTGCCTCCCATTGTCTTCTGCCATGTAAGGCCACCAGAGGAATCAAACTTCAAAATAAGAACATCATAGCTTCCAGCACCAAAGCTATTAGTATGCCCAGTTACGTAGATGTTGCCCGAAGAGTCGACGGCAACACCGAAACCCCTATCAAAGTTTGTGTCTCCCCATGTCTTCTGCCACGTGAGGCCACCAGAGGAATCAAACTTCAAAAGAAAAG
>CAYFUV010000168.1:0-9942 GCA_964346435.1 uncultured Candidatus Bathyarchaeia archaeon
ATCTCACCTTTCTGGGCGATTGTCTGCTCGTATACCTCCCTCTTCAGCTCCATCAACTTCTCTTTTGAAAACCTCTGTCTAAACGAGTCATGCTCCTCTAACGGCAGATGGTACTCCAATACATGTATAATAGGGTTCTTTTCTGTCTGGCTTCGAAAATCACTTGGAAAAAAGGCGTTAAGAACCAAGGAACCAGAGAGAGCTTCAAAAGATCTGTTGAAGAAACTATGGCAAAACTGGAAGATTTTCTCAAAGAGAATAGGAAGTTTTCAAAGTGGAATAATTCTTTCTATGGTCTTTTTCATTTTAGTTTCTCCCTTTGCTTTAGCAGTAAAAATCTCTTCTGATCCTTTAAGAATAAAACATCTCACTAATGAATCAAACTGGCTACCCAAAGAAGAAATTGAGAACGACCTGGAACAGTTCAAGAGGCAATTCTGATGTATGTATTAGGAGTTTCCTGTTTCTACCATGATGCTGCCGCTGCGCTATTAAAAGAGGGCGAGCTAATAGCAGCAGCAGAAGAAGAAAGGTTTACAAGAATAAAACATGACTTTGATTTCCCTAAGAATGCCATAGATTTCTGTCTGACTCATGCTGGCATCTCAGGAAAGGACTTAGATTACGTTGTCTTCTATGAGAAGCCTTTTCATAAATTTGAACGAATTTTGATGACAACGTTCCAGACTTTTCCTAAATCCTGGAAAGTTTTTCGAGAAGCAATGATAACATGGCTTTCAGATAAGCTTTGGATAAAGAGTATCATAAACGATAGAGTAGGAATTGATTACAATAAGATCCTTTTCGCAGAGCATCACCTTTCTCATGCCGCCAGCGCATTTTACCCTTCGCCTTTTGAGGAAGCAGCAATTCTTACAGTGGATGGAGTCGGAGAGTGGGCGACAGCGACTATGGGTATAGGAAAAGGATCGAAAATAAAGGTACTTAAGGAAATTAAATTTCCTCATTCTCTTGGCCTTCTCTATAGTGCTTTTACCGCTTTTTTAGGTTTCAAGATTAATGAGGGAGAATATAAGGTTATGGGAATGGCGCCTTATGGAACCCCAAGATATCTAGATAGAATATATGATAATCTTATCAAGGTCACTTCGGATGGTTCCTTCTGGATAAATATGGATTATTTCTCTTATCACTATTCTAATGAGAGTACATTCAATTCTAAATTCGATGCCTTGTTTGGAAAACCGAGACTCCCTGAAACGCATTTCTTCACATCGAAGACAAGATTTCCTTCTTATTTCGGCGAAAAACCATCAAACTATAATGAACTGTGCCGGCAGAACGAACATTATGCAGATATCGCTGCAAGCATTCAGAGAGTAACAGAAGAAGTTTTATTGAAACTAGCAATTCATCTTCATCAAGAGACTGGATTGAAAAAACTTTGCATGGCTGGAGGAGTTGCTTTAAATTCAGTGGCCAATGGAAGAATTTTGCGAGAGACTCCTTTTGAAGAGCTCTTCATTCAGCCCTCAGCTGGAGATGGCGGAGGCGCCTTGGGCGCGGCACTCCTTGCTTTTCATGGGTTATTAGGAAAACCAAGGAGCTTTGTTTTAGAGCATGCTTTTTGGGGGAAGGAGTATTCGGAGAATGAAATCAGGGAATTTCTTGAGGCCAATAACACTTCTTATGAATACTTCTCAGATGATGAAAAGCTATTAGATAGAGTGGTAGATGATCTTATAGATGGCAGAGTTGTGGGGTGGTTTCAGGAAAGGTTTGAGTGGGGTCCAAGGGCCCTTGGCAACAGAAGCATCTTAGCTGATCCGAGAACCGAGGAGATGAAGGATTTAGTGAATATAAAGATCAAGTTTCGTGAACCTTTCAGGCCCTTTGCTCCAGTTATATTAGAAGAAAATACAGGGGATTTCTTCTATGGCGATAATATCACAAAACAATTTCCTGCAAGGTACATGCTTTTAGTCTTGCCTCTAAAGGAAGATAGGGCAGAAACAATAAGTGCGGTTAATCACTTAGGAACAGGAAGGCTCCAGACAATCAGAGAAGAATGGAACCCACGATATTTTCGAATTGTGAAAAAATTTGGTGAGGCAACGGGAGTGCCGGTTCTTCTAAATACCTCTTTTAATCTGAGAGGGGAGCCGATAGTAGGCTCTCCAGCCAACGCCTTAAGAACTTTCAGCAAGAGTGGAATAGATGTGCTCGTGCTAGGCGATTTTATGATAAGAAAATAGAGTGAAAAGAGGTTAAAGATGGCAGGGGTAAAAAATCTTGTATTCAGATTAGTAATATTTAGTGAACTATTAGTTTTTCTTTGGCAAAGAAAACTTTGGTGGCTGATTCCACTGACAATCATTTTAGTCTTATTTGGTTTTTTGTTGATCTTTGCTCAGACCTCTTCAGTAGCCCCTTTTGTATATACACTCTTTTAATAGTATTTATCTCGACCTCGACATCTATGTCTGTAACCACCTGAAAATTGAAGATAAATTTTTCCAAGTATGCTGCGCTCCCGAATCCCTGGAATTCCGCCACATTCCACTCCATATACAATCCCCAATGTTAGGAGGGTTTAAAAATATGCCGACATCCTCCATCAAGAAACCAATCATTCTTAAGGCCGTTTACTTGTTTCTAGCTGGAACTCTTATCTTGGGTTTGCTTTGCGAACTGTATTTTGTTCTAGAAAGGCGTTTGTCAGCCCATCGTGTAAAGGAGTATAGAAGAAATAGTGGACATTTTTATGGAGGCCTTACTGTAGTGGCGGCTAATGTGAAATCGCTATGGGAGATAAGATGCCAGAAATACAAAGCTAATGCATTATTAGACCAAACAATAGGTAAAGAAAGATATATTGTGAAAACTAATAGCTATGGATTTCGAACTAAAGAATTCGAAATGCAAAAGCCAAATGGTGTGTATAGGATAATCTGCATTGGTGGTTCAACTACTGTCCAAGGGCAAACCAATGATGGCACTTATCCAGCTATACTCGAGAGGATGCTAAAAAAAAGATATCCGAATCTGCATATTGAAGTACTGAATTTTGGGATTAGCGCAACACAATCAGATTATTGGCTTCATCGTCTGGATGATCTTTTTAGATTTCAACCCGACTTAATTATTCAATACAATGCTGTTAACGATATATCTTGGCGTTACCTGGCATGGCACAATAACACTTGCGTAAATAAGCTGAAGTATCTCTGGAGAAGAGGTCTTAACTTAAGCTTTCTACTTCAGAGACTGTTCCCCTTAGATACATCCTTTTTTGATGATTGTTTCATGATAACGCTTGAAAACTATGGTAAAATGTCCGAAGAAGCTAAATTACGTGGCACCGAGTACATTGTGGGTTCATTCGCAGCCCCTGACTATAAGCTGGTTTCGAAGGCTTTTGAGGAATTTCTTGATTACAACGTTCAGTACGTTTGGGGCCGTGCCCTCAATCTGAAGTACTATTTACCCTATTATAAAATCCTTTCGAGATACAATAGGCTTTTTCGATCCTACGTAAAAGAAAATAACCTTTCTGCAGTTTTTGTTGATAAATCTATTTCGAATCCCGACTTGTTCGTTGATATTTGCCACATGACTCCGGAAGGCATTGAAAAATTGGCACACGCATTTTATAACCGCGTTATCAAGATCATTGCTCAAGAACTGTCTAATGTCGGGACTCCGGTGATGAATAGCCTTTAGCTTTCTCCTGCGACCACCGCCGATTGTGCCCATCCTCTCACCGAAAAAGAGTCCTTTCGACCTGCTTCTTCACAGCCGACAATTATATAATATTTTTAACCCTAAGTTATCCAATATAACATGTTGAAATATAGTCGAAGAATTTTAAAAAGCATAACCTTAAAAAAACCCATTTTCTGTAATATTAAGATCACTAACCGTTGTAATCTCAGATGTAAAATGTGTAGTGTCTGGAGACATTCAAATAAAAAAGGAGAGATGACTCTTGAGCAAATTACTGAACTAGCTGATATTTTGAAAAAATTGAATATAACAATCGTGAATCTCGGAGGCGGTGAGCCATTCTTACGAGAAGATTTGATAGACATTGTAATCATCTTCAAGAAATATTTTAATGTGAGGATGCAGACGAATTCCCTGTTGGCAAGTGAAAAAAAAATTCAACAACTGGCGAAAGCAGGATTAGATGGCGTGTCAATATCACTAGATACCTTAAACCCAAAAAAGCAAGATTATATTTGTAATCGTGAGAACACTTGGTACCAAATTATAAAAAACTTGACCCTTTTTTCACAAATATTTCCAAATAAAGGATCTATTCTTTTAGCAAACACGGTTGTCTCAAGACAAAATATTCATGAATTACCAAGGCTTACTGCCTTTGTAAATAAAATTGGATTCCATTCAAGTTTTGTACCAGTATTACTCTCAAATAAAAGGGATCCCAATTCTCCTTTCAGAGATTATGCTCCAGAATTGGCATTCGGAAACCAAGATTTTCCTTTAATTGAAAGAACATATCAGAAGCTTATAAAAATGAAAAAAAATGGATATTGTATAGCTAATTCAGACAGTTCTTTAAGAGAGTCTGCAATTTTTCTAAAAAAGAATTATCATTGGAAATGTGATGCTGGGAAATTATACTTTCATATTGATTATGACGGCTCTTTTCTTCCCTGTGCAGAATTACCCAGGATGGGCTCTATATTTGATAAGGACTTTCACGATAAATTCCACTCAAAAGAGTTACAAGAGTCAATTGCAGAAAAAATCAAGTATTGTCCGGGTTGTATGCATCCTTGTTATAAGGAGAATAGCGGATTGGTTAATAACCCAATAGAATTCTTAGACAAGTTCAAGATATGGCTGAATTTGTCATTGAAGAAAAGAGATTTTCTGGAATATGAAGAAGCTATAGAATATGCTGACTTTGATGTTTAATCATCAAGTTGTAGTAAAGTCGTGACTTCCGAATTTTTCGCGAAGTTCTATAAAGGCTAAACGTCCCTCTCACCGGACCTTGGCCCCGAATTTTCCTGGTCGTTGCGCTTCCAAGTTAGGTGCATTGGGCTTCACCTTTGAAATAAATCACCAGGGCAAAAGACGGTTTCTAACTCTGGATGAATTACGTGGCATTCGCGTCTGCTTCTGTAAAGGAATCTATCAGTATCTAAGACCGAGGAAAAGGAAAAAAAGCGACAAATATCGTTAGTTTTTTGAGTTCTATGAGGAGCAGTTAAAAAGTAAAGACGAGGTGCGACTAATTATGGAAATTGTTATATTGTGTCTATTATTAATAATTCTTTCGGTCGGATTTTGCATTAAGTATACTGTCGAAAAAAAGGAAAGTGATAAATTAAAATCGGTAGCAGGTGAATTAGGATTTGAAATTCTCGCATTAATTGCGATTTCGCTTCTGGTTCGCCTGGCTTTCGTCGAATGGTCGTCAGCGACAAGCATCTCTCTCGTTGGTGACGAACATGGCTATTTTCGACGGGCCGTGGCATCTGCTGAAATCATTCGCAGCATCGCCCGCCTGACGGCGCCTTCGCTTGATCTTTTCTGGGAGGCACTCAGTCACCACCACTTGCCCTTGTATTCGGTGATGCTGGGTCTGCCGATGTCCGTATTCGGGACAAGCCCTGAGGTCGCTCGCATAACAACTGTTGCGATTTCTGCACTAACTACAGGCGCCGTTTACGTTGTTGGTAGATCCGCCGCAAACAGGCAGGTCGGGATTGCCGCAGCACTCATACACGTCTCTTACCCGACCTTCGTTGCGTTCTCGCCGTTGCTCTGGTCGGAAACGCTCTTCACTTTCCTAGTTGTCGCTGGAGTAGCCTGTCTCCTGAATGTTCCAGGATCTAAGCTTACCCGTTGGCGTGTTCTTCTCGCGGTCGCAGGCGGGTCGTTATTTGGTCTGGCCGCTCTGACCCGAGCGAGCATACTCTTCGGCCTTATAGTTGCTCCAGCCTGGCTCTACTTTGTTCTACGGGCATCTCAGGACCGCTACCGAATGCTCGCAGCTTTCCTCGCGGCATGTCTTGTCACAGTCGCACCATGGCAAACGGCTCTAATGAAGCATGTCGGCCACTTCGTCCCGCTCTCTACATCAGGCGGCTTGACCCTATATCATGGCAATAACCCATGGCAGCCTGAGTATCCCGGTGAGCGAACAATCCACATGCAGGCGCAATTCGAGCGGACCCAGGCTCAGAGATCACAAGTCACAGGCGACCCAAAGTGGAAGGCATCACAGCATCTTGCAATTGAGCATATAAGGTCGGAGCCCGTCCTCTTTCTGAAACGAAGCGTCTTCCGTCTGCGCCATCTGCTGTCATTCGATCGGTTTTCGTTGCGGCACTTCTTCCATGCCGTGTTTCCACCTATGGGCACCAATACCGCTACCACCATGGTGATCGTCTTTCTCACAACTTCTGCCCTGCTATGGGCACTTATCACGGTTGGTGCGATCAGTTGGAGTGGGAACAGGGGTGGCCTGCTGCTGTTGTTCGCGTTGGCAATGTCGTTAATCCTCCCTTCGGCCTTAATCTCCGCTTACACCCGATACGCGATACCGTCCATGTGCATATTGTTACCATTGGCCGCGCGTGGCCTGGTATTCTCGCTTCAAGAGGGGACCCTCGTATCGAGAGCGTGGGCTGGCGTGTTAGCGGTGGTTGTGTTCTCCGCCATGGCTTGGAATTCCGTTGATGTGTCCAGACACCTTGGGTTGGTCAATGTGCCGTCTACGTATTATGTGCCGACGGTGCATCGCTGGGACCGATGGTTTGGCAGCCAAACGCGCCCGTTCAACGACGAGGTGATATTCCGTGTCACCGATGATTCTCAGAAAGGCCTGATGAAGATCGGAGCGCCGGGTAACGAGTTCGCGTTCCGGGAGTCAGAAGGCAACACTATTGAGTGGGATACACTCGAGGAGCGTGAATTCTCGATCCAGGCTTTCTCTTACGCCCCTGTCTCGGAACTCGTAGTGTTGCTTCGGCGCTCTGACGCTGATCAATCGGTAAGCATCCGGCCAGTCAGTAGACAATCCTGGAGGCAATGGATGCCTACCGGGCTGGCTGGGATTGAATACATGTGGGCCGGAGGTGGACTATTGATTGCCCCGTACTGAGTATCTCACTCCAGCGTATTCACCTCATAGACACGGGTTCCCACAATGTGGTACTGATGCTCCTTCACCAAGGCGCTATCTTTGGTTACCGTGAGATGCTGCCCCATTGCGCCATACTTCTCTTTTACAGCTGCCAGGGTGCAGGCCCCGGAAACACGCTCCATATCTTGAAGTATCATTTCGCCTGCTCGATCTTCCTTCGAGGAGCTGGTCTTAAAATGCCGCGGTTCAAGTAGGGATGAAGCTTACTCATCAAATATTTGCACTCTATAGTCTCTCAAACACGCAATGAACAAATGCCTATAATCACAAATTTTCGCTTTGCCATCGACCGACTTGCTAGTATAATTTAGATGTACCGTAAGCATCATCTTGGAGAGACCATACTATTTCTCTTGCATTCACGTGATGAATTTCGGACACAGTCGTTGCGACAAAAACCGGTGGTCACATTTCTGAAGATATGGACATTCATAATAATCCTAACCCTGCGCGTCGAGCTGACTTTGACATCCATGCTGACCACTATGAAAGCATCTTGAAGCATGGGCTTGAGTTCACGGGTTTTTAAAAAGACTATTTCGCTCATAAATATTTGCCTGGATGGATCGACTTTTCACGTACCTGAGATTCAAACCCACCTTAGTTATCGATTATGGGTGTAGTACAGGAACCTCCTCTTTTATCTTGCTTCAGACTTTAACAGCACAGCGCATAATTGCATTGGACATTTCAGGCGTATCCCCAGAGGTGGCTCGACAATTCCATAAGCTATTCCAACTACCATTCATGTTTAGAGATGAATTTGAGACAAAACCTGAGGCAGACCTTGTATTCTGCAACGGAGTTCTTCACCATATACAACCCAAGAATCGCGCAATCGCAGTGCGAGATATTTTCGAACTCCTGCTCCCGGAAGGTCTTTTTGCATTATGGGAAAATAACCCCTAGAACCCGCTACGTGATGAGCCGCATTCCTTTTGACAGGGACGCCGTAACTCTAGCGCCTTCAGAAACCAAGCGACTGTTACGCCACCAAGGCTATAAAATCCTGAATCAGAGTTTTCTCTTTTTCCTCCCAAAACAGTTGGGTTTTCTCTCCTTTATGGAACGCTTTCTGTAGTGGTTACATCTCGGTGGACAATACCTAACGTTGGATTGTAAGCCCTAACCGGATGGGAAAGCACGAATGGAGATACGGAAAATCTCAAGCATAAAGAGCACGCGAACGGAACCTGATCTGAAGCCAAGTCTTTCGTGGAATGTCGGCCATAGGATCGGAATTGCCATTGATCTTCCTTGAAAGGATAACTTCATTATGAGTGAGGAAAGTATACATTCACTAACGATTGTCATCCCAGCGTTTAATGAGGAAGAGGCGATTGGCAGCATGATCCAAAAGTGCCTGGACGCGCGCGGGCATATCTGCCAGTTCTCCGGAGTCAAGCACATTGAGATTATCATCATAAGCGATGCCTCTACGGACCGAACCGTATAAATTGCTCAAAGCTTTGAAGAGGTCAAGGTAATAGTCTTTCATAGAAACAGAGTTTATGGCGCCGCCATAAAAGAACGGTCCTACCAAGCATCCGGTACCCGGCTGGGGTTCTTAGACGTCGACGGAACCTGCAATCCACTCTATTTTGCTAATATGTGTCGTCTTGCCATCGAGGAGGGAGCATGGTGTGGAACAAGATGGGTCGTGGGTGGCCGAACGAATGATTCGAAATTTGCTTAATGTACAATTTCCTCAAGCTCGGATGGACTCCAACGAAAGCATGCGCGACCTAAGGGCCTTTCTTTGAGAATAATTTCTGCTGGCATTCGAAAATTCAGTCTAAAGAATGATGTTAAATCAGTTTTCTGACAAACTCAACGAAATTACAAAATTAACTATTATTATACCTGTTTTTAATGAAGAATCATATATCTCAGATATCCTTAATAAGGTATGCAAGGTTAACCTTTTAAACAATATTTCTAAAGAGATTATTTTGATAAATGACTGTTCTACTGACAAAACGGAAATTATTATTGAGAATTTTCTCAAACAAAATTCTAATTTTGACATTAAATATTTCAAACATAAAGTAAATAAAGGAAAAGGTGCAGCTATTCATACAGGGATAAAGAATGCCACAGGAGATTATATCATAATACAAGATGCTGATTTAGAGTACGATCCTGAAGAATATAATATTTTGTTGAGACCTGTTATTAGAAGATCAGCTGATGTTGTTTATGGCTCCCGTTTTGTGGGAGCTAGTCCGCATAGGATTTTGTTCTTTTGGCATTCAATAGGCAATAAGTTATTGACCTTTTTATCAAATATATTTACTAATCTAAATCTTACCGATGTCGAATCCTGTTATAAATTATTTAAAACGGATTTAATGAAGTCAATCAATCTTAAAGAAAAAAGGTTTGGATTTGAGCCTGAAGTAACCGCAAGAATTTCAAGAATTCCTAATATAAGGATTTATGAAGTTGGAGTTTCTTATTATGGAAGAACATATAATGAAGGGAAAAAAATTAATTGGAAAGATGGACTTAGAGCATTGTATTGTATTCTGAAATATAATATGTGGACGAAATAATTTTTATCTTAAGATTCAAATTTGCTTCTACGAAAAATATCACCTGCTAACTTTACAAATAGTCACAGTGTTTTGTTATTACTGGTTTAACTATATAGGAGAAAACATGAACACAGGTATGCAAATAAATATTAAAGGTATTGTCCAGGGGGTCGGATTTCGTCCCTTTGTATATAACCTAGCCAAAAAACACAACCTTTTGGGTTATGTACTCAACGACACCTCCGGAGTATTCATCGAAGT
>CAYFUV010000169.1:0-2860 GCA_964346435.1 uncultured Candidatus Bathyarchaeia archaeon
CTACAAGTCCGCTGACTAAAGCGAAGATCAGTGCGACAACGACTGCAAGTAGCATGATTCTCTTGGTTTTTGGTGTCAGATTTGAAGAGCTCGACATTTTTATCGTCAACTAGCTTGTGGCAGAATACAGATATGATTTATGAACCTACAATTAATATAGTCAATTCACCTGACCGAATACAGTTTCTTGAGCAGCGTGTTGTAGATAGAGTGTTTGGGTTTGGAACAAGACTTCACCCCAGCAAATGCAAGCTTGCATAGTATGCATACGAAGAAAGACGCCGAAAGCTCCTCGGTTTATACTTTTTGGGAACGTGTCCTCCCTTGCGAAGGTTACCCTCCCAAAAAGCTTAATGCCTCGTCGCCGACGACCACCGACGTTGGCTGTCCTCTGACGAGTGAAGGACAGCCTCACCTCAAAAGCAAGAGAACGACACAATCCCACAAGACTCAGCTAAAGGCAACCAACCAAGAGACCAAGACATAGTACTCATGGAAGGAACAGCCTACCTAAATGCAAGAGTGATGAAAGGTATGAATACAACAACAGGAAATCCTCAAAGTGACAGACAACCAATCATCAATATATCAAAAGATGGTGAAACAATGACAACAACAGAGGAAATTACTAAGGAGAAAAGACGGGTTACGTCCAGCACACCACCCTAAAAACCCCGTACCCCATCCCTTTTTGAACATACTAATCCAAATGAAGCGCGCGCGCGCACGTTCCGCACCATGCCGATACGCAAAACCGCACCGCGCTCCTTCTCAACTGCTCCTCACATTGTTCTGCTCTCTTCGCATCAACCGACTCTTCTCAACCAAATCCCGACATGCCTTAACCGTCCTCGGATTGAAAAGACGGTCACGCTTACCACGTCGCCAACTACCATGATCATCAACACCTGCATTGTGACCCTCAACCTCTGACAAAATCGCGACACAAAGCACCAGCCGACCATGCTTAACACTGCCAAACGCCTTCAAATGCAAATCTAAATCCCGTTGAGACGAAAAAATGCACGTACAAAACGGACACTTTAAGTCACTATCATCATTAGGCGTGCGCGCGCGCATGCACGAAATGCTTTTTACACCGTTAAGAGAACTGAAAAAGGGGGAAAATCATTATGCGAGTGGAAATTTTCGAGATTCTCAAAGCAAAAAGACTGACATCCGCTTTTCCTTTTTCTGTTTCCGAGTTTTTGCTGTTTACGCCAACGAGAATAGCTGTTGTGAGACAATCCACAAAATTACCTCAGTATGCAGCACCTTCCCCAATATTGAAACGAGAAGATATCCTAAAAAAATTAGAAGTAAAGGATATTTTAGCCGCTGACAAGCGGAATTTTTCGATATCCAACTCGGATGTTATGGAAATGAAATTAGTGAAGTATTCGAAATGGTGGGACAGAATTTCTTATCCTACAGTTGATGCCGTCCAGAAGCGCATTAATTGGATGCTCGACCTTAATGTCGAGACAAATGAGCAGAGGTATTCTTGGAAGAACCTAAGCCCTCTGCAAAACGCAACCTTGAAAACCAAGAATATTGAGACTATGTTAAAACGGATTTTTGGAAAAAAACTACTAATCAGGACGCGAGCTTTCTATTTTGCTAGGGATTCGCCAAACATTCATAAACGCACTCGCCACTCTGTTCTAAAACGTTGAGCCATGCATGCATTAATCTTTACTTTTATATGAGTTCCACGCTTCTGCGATCATAAGCATCGATGCAAGGAAAAAAATCGCAGAGTCTATAGTTATCTGTCCATCTGGGAGTCGGCTATTTCCGGCTGCAATCAAGCCCCATTGAAAAAATAGCATAAAATGAGTTATTGCAACACCATACATTATCCAACTTGCCAATCTTAACCCCGGAATTCCAATGATGCACGATTCTTTTCTGATATTCTTACCTGCAGAGTGTGCAAGGGGAACTGCAATTAAGAAAAGCAGTATTTTAAGAAGACAGGCAGCGGGATAAATTGCCAAGTCAGTATTGTGATTCGCATCAGCCACAATACCTAGAAAATAGCCTACAATCGCAAATACTAAACTTAATATTATTTTGAGTTTAACCATCTGATTTACACGTTCCCAGATTGTGGCTTTCTTGGGAAGAACTTCCTGTAGGGAAGGAGGAGCCCCAGTAGCGATATGCTTACAATTGGGATGGATTCCAGCGACTGGTTGACATCACTAAAAAAGATAGCGTTGAAGATCCCCATGCTCACCAAAATGACAGGTACTAACCACAGGGTGTACCAAGCCCACTTTTCTCCCTTCCGGTAGCCTGTTAGAGTAATGGCTAGGACTAGGAAGGACCAGTTTATCTTGAGATTGCCTAATGCCCCATATACGAAACGAACCAATTCAATGGCCACAGGGTTCGAAGCCTCGAACTCACTCAAGGGCATGCCTGTGACACGTTGAACATCATTCCCAATCAATTCGTCCGGAGAGAACATTTGGTAAAGGCCAACCACCAACCATAGTAATCCCAAAGCTAAGTATATCACCCATCCGTACTTCTCGTATACACGCATCATCAGGAACCTCAGACATAAGTCGAATCAAATTTAATAAATGGCTTGCGTCAACGTTGAGTCGCGTGCGACTTAGATTGTTTTTGCATGCATGCATTTTTTACGCAATGGAGGCTTTTTTATAGGATGGCTTATTCTAAAATGCTACAGAAGGAGAAAGAATGAAAGTGAGATACAGGGTTCATAGATTCGACATTGATATGACGAAAGACCAAGGGGGTTAGAAGAATTCTTGAATAATTTAGAAGGTGAAGTTGTGGCAATCATCCCAAGCGTTAATCCTAAGTTTACCGTTAGAGGAGCGGG
>CAYFUV010000170.1:0-1905 GCA_964346435.1 uncultured Candidatus Bathyarchaeia archaeon
CGTATCGCTTTCAAAGGAGCAAAATATCCGTATATGGCTCCATTCCAGTATGTTGTGTTGGATGGAGTTTTGTATTTTCATTTTACGAACTACGGAAAGAAGATGAAGTTAATCGAGAATGACAAACGTGTCTGTGTTGAAATTGAAGAATACAAAGAAGACCTAAGCGAATATAGCTTTATAGTTTTAAGAGGCACTCTAAAAGTTGTAAATGACCAACATGAAAGAGTTAGAGCACTCAAGAAACTTGCCGAAGAAGGAGAAACTAAGCTTTCCCCAAACTTCCTTCCTGCACACGGCTTCAATAAAGAAGATGGATGGTCATCATTAACTTTGAATGAAACGCCTTTGGTTGTTATTAAACTTGAAAATATAACGCAAGAAATTGGTCTAAAATCTCCATGATTATATTTAAAAGAAGGCAGTAATTGAAGGGACTAGCTGACTTAATCAATTGAGGGCGGGATTATCCTAATTTTTTATGCATGCAGTGAATTGATTTATGTTCCCCCATCATTTTCTGAAGCGAGCGTCCGCGGAATTGGTGGGCCTGGAGAGATTTGTATTCCTGCATCTGAATTCTGGAGTATAATATTATTTCTCGCCACTTTCTAGCTAACTGTATTTCCTCTTCTTTTAAACAGAAATATTGCTAGAATTACACATCCATTTGCCTCTGGCATATACCCTTATGCGAGAACGGCAATAGCGTCGACTTCTATCAACCATTCACTACGTAGTAGCCTATTAACTACAATCCCTGTGGCTGCTGGATAATTGCCCTTGAAATACTCGCGGCGTATTTTGGCTGTCTTTCTGTAATCGAATAAGGCCTGAGGAGTAACATAGTCCACTGTCTTAATAACATCATCAAATGTTGCCCCCGCTTTTTTCAAGAGTTTCCCCATCTGCTCATAGATTTCCCTAGTTTGCGCTTCCAGATCCCCAGGATGCAAGGTGCGATGTTTCTCGTCTACGCTAACTATTCCAGATATCATTATAATTTTTCCTTTTTTAACAACATCGCTCCAGGTAAATCCTTTTTCCTCATGAAGCTCATTATATAGGTTGATATTCTCCCTTTTCGCTTTAACCAAGCCTCCTTGTAAAAAAGAAACTATGACTCTACTTGAAACTTTCTCTCGCTTCTTCTACGATTTTTTTCATTATAATAAGTTTCAAGACTTGTTACTATCTATTATATGGCGTCTATCTCTTGTTCGATGAATACAAATTTTTTTATTCCCTTTTTTTTTAGCTTTTTTCTTTAAATAAATTGTTCTATCTTCTTTGTATGGCACAATAATTCTATTTCTAATATAGCTAATATGACTTTGCACTATTTCTAATCTAGCTAATATGTGTAAATTCCTGATGTTAAGGTAATAGTTCTACAATATACAAACTATTGTAATTGGTCTTGAGTCTTATTTTTTATGACTGAAAATGTGAATAGAAACTTCAGAACAAAATGCGCGCGAATATGACTTACAAGAAACTGTTTAATAGAGAACTACGCCCAATCTCTCTTTCCATTTGGAATTTAAAACTCAAAAAGATTTCAAAACAGAGATGCACTGTTAGGGATATACATGTGTGTTTTCTGCGTGTTAATAATGTAGTAATACGTTTTTCACTTCCTCTTTTGTGAGGGATCAAAATTGTCAAGTTCGCTCAAAAATATGGAGAAGGAAAAGAAGCAACCTCTAGTATGCGAACTGGATTTGACCAGAATTCAAGGGAATGGAGATTTTCCCTGTCCTAATTGTGGGGTTACCATATCTCCTGAAGATGAAACAGAGGATGTTTACTGCATCCTGGAGACGAAGATTGAAGACCAAGCTTTGGAAGAATTGGTAATTCAATGTAACAAATGTGCAAGCCAAATCCGTCTAATCGGTTTCC
>CAYFUV010000171.1:0-8144 GCA_964346435.1 uncultured Candidatus Bathyarchaeia archaeon
GCAGTATTTTGGGTTTCGGTCACTATTTCTTCATTGTCCGAAAAAATCGCTGCGTTGGAGGCTGTAGACTGAGCAGGTCGGGCCAGTCCTATAAATGTTATAGCTGCTATTACAAACAATGAGAGTAAAATTTTAGTCTTCATTTTGACCTCCTTCGGTCTTAATTGTTGTTTAAGAATAGCCAATAATCTCTCATTCAACTGCGATTTTCCCACAGCTCCCAGTACGGTCGCTGGTGGATTCCATTGGAATTGTCCAGCTTGCTGGATAGAAAGAAGATTGGCTGCGTACGTCGATGGCTTAACACCAGCTTTTAAGACAAGCTCGTCGCAGGCTTTTTCCTGTTCCTTCCTCATCAGCCTGAACACAAACCAGCTTAAGGGATTGAACCAGTAGAGAGCGCAGCTAATATGGGCTAAGATTTTGAAGAGAAAATCGCTCCTCTTAACATGAGAGAGCTCATGAAAGAGTGCTGAAGAGCACTCATCTCTATTCCAATTCTCAGCCTCAGCCGGGAAGATCACCACAGGCTTAAATACTCCCCAGGTTAAAGGAACTTTTACTTTATCGTGGCTTAACAGGCCGATTTTTCTTCTTATGAAGATAGCAATCAGGAAGCGTTCGAGGAGCAGTTGCCAGAATGGCCCTGATACTCGTTTTCCCTGGCGTGTTAGCCTGTGTGCGCCGTAGAGCCCCGCGATTATCTTGATCAGTAAAAAGACCAATCCCGCGGTCCAGATTGTAATCAGGCTAAGTCCAAGAATAGTGGTTACGTCTATTGCTCGGAAAAAGGTTTTTTTATATTGGCTCGTATTCTTCTCAAGACCAGAAGCGATAGAGCTATTTTCATAGATCGGGATATCTACTTGGTTGAGATAACCTAGAGCACCTTTGTTTTTATTCCCTTCATCAAAGTCAGGAGGGCTTTTTTCCACGGTCTGCCAAGAAGGCAGAAATCGCGCTTCCCACCCAGTCATAAAGGTAGAGAGTAAAGGAAGAAGGAGTAAACTGATAAGAGAAAAGGAGAGGAGAAAGTGCCTTAATGACGCTGATTTTTTCCGGAAAATAAATAAGAGGAGAAGCGAACAACCGAGAATTAATGAGCTCTTTATCGTGAATTCAGAGATCAAGTCAAGATATTTGAGCCCAAAGAAGGAATCCATGGTCATCTCCCTTCCTTCCGTGCTTTCTTTATCAATTCTGAGAGGCGTTTATAATCTGTTTCCGAAAGGCTTCCTTCCGAGATATTCAACAGCGCAGCCACAACATCTTCAGTGGAATCGTCGAAGAATGTTTGCATAATGTGTTTCAGAGCATTCTGTCTCGCTTCCTCTCGGGGGAGTGTGGGAAAATAGATGTAGCGTGGGCCTTTTTGTTTATGCTTCAGGTGTCCTTTTTTCTCCAGTACTTTAAGCAGAGCCCTTACAGCTGAGTAGCTGGGAGGATTCGGGATTCGCTCCAGAACCTGGGCGACTGACACCTTGCCCAGTACATAAACGATATCCATTATCTGTCTTTCCCTTCGACTGAGGTTTTTCTGTCCTTTCATGCTTGTTTCCTGCCTGATAATGATTGATCAAATAATGCTAAAAATTTAGCATGCTAAAAATATAGCACCTTTTTTCTCCTTTGTCAACATAAAATGCTGTTTTTTTAGCATTTTTTTCTAATATATAGAACGGCTTTTTTGAAAATAAAGTTGCCTCCCTAAACCATGTTTTTTTGTTTTGGATGAATGATTAGAGATGATTTAGGAAATAAGTCGCGAAACATCTTGGAGCCACCTCATCATATGCCAGTATAACTTCCACAAATCTGGTTTAATCCGGATACCTGAATGTCCCACAATGTAATATTTCAGGCCATCTTTTAGATAACTATGAGACATTTCCCCAGTTAATTCGTTTCTTGTATTGAAAGACAAAAGGGTCTCTAGTCTCTTTTCAGAATTATGTGTATAATATGGTTGATTTATACACATAGGAGACAGAGATGAGGACTAATGTTGTGATCGACGACAAACTCATGAAAGATGCTCTTAAGCTCTCCGGATTCCGCACAAAGAAAGATGCTATTGAAGCCGGCTTGAGACTTCTTGTCAAATTCAGCCGACAAGCAAAAGTGAAAAATTTCAGGGGAAAACTTAAATGGAGCGGCGACTTGGACAGAATGCGGACAGATAAATGATCTTGGTTGATTCTTCTGTTTGGATTGGCTACTTCAACGGGATAATCAATCCTCAAACCGATTGGCTGGATCAAGCGCTCGGGAAGAAAATCATCATTGTAGGGGATATCATCCTGGCTGAAGTCCTTCAGGGTTTCAAAAGCGATCGTGACTTTAACAAGGCCAAAGAATTATTATCAAATTTTCGATTCATGGAGATGCTGGGTAAAGAGTTGGCTATAAAGAGCGCAAAGAATTATCGCTTTCTTAGAAAGACGGGAGTGACTGTTCACAAAACCATCGATGTCATAATCGGAACATTCTGCATTCACCACAACATATCGCTTTTGCACGATGATCAGGATTTTGATCCTCTTACAAAGCACTTGGGATTACATGCAGTAAAATTTTAATGAGGCGTGAAATAATTAATTTCGCGCCGTTTTGTACATTGGCTCTTTAACTTCCCCGGGTCCTTCTTGGCGTTCAAAACATCATCATTTTACCTATATTATTAATCCATTTAAATTATTCAGAAAAATCACTTGCGCAAAGAAGGTCAAGACGGAACAGGATTATAGCCCAGTTACGGACAAAATACTCGTAGGCTTTGTCCCACTTGCCCCCTCTTTTGAAACCATAATGTTTTAAACTGATGTGAGTTTTATTAGGATTGTTTTTTATGGCTTGGAAGGTGAGCTCGACCCATGTTGGAAGAGGTTTTGTATTTAGCTCTCTTGCAAAAGGCGGCATCGTCCACTCGAAAACTAACCTTTCACCTTTTTTTATATCCAGCAATCTTGCACCTTTTGTGCTGTTGATATTACTTTTGGGGTCTTCACGTGGTAAAAAATAAATCTCATACGAACCACCAAATTTTAAATCCACAACAGCGTCTGCGCTAAAAAATTTCTTTATCTCCGAAACTGTGGTCCAGAGATTAAAGATGTAATCAGGTGATCCATCGACAACATAATTGAGGAATATCGAAAGATCTGTTTCTTGCTTTCCATCCATTAAAGTATTTTTATCCTGTAATTCTAATGAACTTTCAACAGAGGGCCGGGTTTTTCCGATATAATTTGATTCAAATAGAATATTCACCATAAATAAGGTAACAAAGGGAATTAATCCGAGAAAACGAAATTGATTAGTCTGATACTTTTTTATATCCATTTTATTTCCTCCTTCTTTTCAATCCTTACATTGCCATGAGATTGTCCGCTGGATAAGCTGCCCCCGGTGCAAGTCAAATTCGTCAACTGTAACTGGAATAAATCTGTTCATCCCAATTGCTTTCTTTCATCAAAATAATACGGTCAATAAATAGCTAATGTGTCCTGTCCATGCAATTTATTGCTTCATACATTTTCCTGTTGAAGCAGTAACGACTGTAATTCTTATTATTTTGGCAGTGAAAGATCTTGATATAACATGTAACAATTGCCGTCTATATCGTAAAAGGTGGCCAGCTTCACCATTCCTTCGATGATCCTGATATCCCCATCAAATTTGACGCCACTGCTCTCCAGTGTAGATCTGGCAGCTTCAATATCTTTCACACCCCAAGTAAGCACCGCATTCCCGCCGGGTGAAGGCATTTCTTCCACCTGAGAAAGTCCGACATTGACCTTTTCTACCGGACTCTTCAACTCGCACCAGCCCAAATTTTCCATGTAATACAACAGTTCGAATCCCAGCACCTCCTGATACCATTTCATGGATGCCTTGATGTCCGTGACGTTCACACCGCACGTCAGTCCACCGTCAAAGTTTTCTTTCAAATCCATTTTTCCTCCAATTCAAATTCATTTTATAGTTCTTATTTTATACTTGATATATTTATAAGTCAATTATATAATTCAAAATGGTAAAAAAATATTCGATGGTAAAATATCAATCATGGTAAAACATAGGCATTACAATCTGTTTCACTACCGTTGGATCATTCCCATTATAGGAATTCTTTTCCATAAAGATGGAGCAAAATTCGTCACGCTTCTAAATGAACTGAAAATAAGCCGCAGCGTACTCACCTCCACACTTCGTAAGTTGATCGCTCAGGGTTTTGTGATGCAAAATCCAGGATACGGCCATCCCTTGCGACCGGAATATATTTTAACCACTAAAGGCATTCGCCTTGGGCCCTTCTGCCATGAAATGATGACGTGTATCATTGATCGGAAGGGATACCACTTGTTTCAATCTAAATGGGCAGTACAGATCATTCATCTCTGCTCTCAAGGCGAAATTCGATTCTCAGAGTTGAAATCAGCGCTGACGCCAATTACATCACGGGCATTATCCGAGGAGTTGAAGTCACTGAATTCGGAGGGTTTTATTGACCGAAAGATTATCGAAAGTTATCCGCCTTTAACGACTTATAGTCTGGCAAAGAAATCAATACCATTTATAAAAGTGATTAGAAGACACAAAAATATTCTCATTCCTTTTTTATAATTTTAACATCTGGCTTTGAAAATTTCTTAAAAATCTTAAGGAAGTCAATGTAGAATATTGGTTAGGGGAAGAAAATCTGATGCAAAATTCATAAATATCGATATCCAAAAAGATGAGGAATATATATATGATTAATTATTCATCCTTGAATAACACTGAGACTAAGGTTTCACTCCCAGCGAACATCAAGAAGGATATTTAGGCCGGAGGAAAATTTTCACATGAAGTAGCCCCAGATGCCCTGTAAGGTTACAGATATCTTATCCTATGGAAACATTAAACGCTGATTCTCATAATTGGTCTCGTGGCTGAGCGGCGGGCACATTCTTTAAAACCCAGTTCTTTGAAACTCGAAAACAATCCGGTTGCAGCAAAAATATCCGGATAATTTTTCGTTCTTTTATCGATCGGATACCCCTCCACAATCGAAGCTCCATGATTTTTAGCAAATTCAGTGGCGGCTTTAAGAAGCAAGGAAGACATCCCTTTTCTTCTCCAGGATTTTTCAACAAAAAGGCAAACCACGGACCAAACCGGGGCATTATCAATGGGTTTTAACACGCGAGAACTATTCAGCGGAGGAAAATTCTCCCTGGGGGAAACGGAACACCAGGCAATCGGTTGTTTTCCATGATAAAGCAAAATTCCTGGGGTCCTGCCCGAAAAAACAATCTCCTTCATGGCCTGTCTGTTGCCTTCCCCTTTCTGTCTCTCGAATTCGGCTCGTTTTAAGCGCCACCACATACACCAACAGCCTCCGCATGCGCCCTTAAGGCCGAAAAGTTTTTCAAAATCGGACCAATTCTGAGGGATTAAAGGAAAATATTGGATTTTCGTTCCTTTACTTTGGGCAAGGGGCATTTCTATCCAACCTCTATTTTAATTTTTTCAGCTCATTTGCTTGATCTCTGCCTATTCTTCTCAACCTCATCTGAAGATCCGGTCTTTTTTTCCAAGCATCCACAGGGCCCAGATTTGACGCCGCCACAACTCTGACCTTCTCGAAATTCCCCCTGTTTTTCCAATTGAAATATTCGGCAAGATGTGCAGCGACTTCGGTATAGAACTCTCTGGGGTCATCCTCATAGGTGACGATGACGATTCCTCGACGCGGCCCTTTCAGTTTGAACGGGTCATGAGTGGTAAATCTCAATCGATCGAAAAAAGTCTTTAACTGACCGGAGACTCCGTCGTAATAGATGGGGGATGCCATGGCCCAAATATCTGCTTTTCGCAAAAGCAGAAAAACAGAACTTAAATCATCCTGAATCCCACATGCATTTCCCTTCACACAGCGGTCGCATCCCTGACACCCCTTATAGTTAAGATTGTTTAGATAGATGATTTTTGTCTCAAACCCAACTTGTGAGGCCCCCTCCAAATAAGCGCGTAATAACGATGTTGAATTTCCTCGGCGACGAGGGCTGCCGGCAACCCCGATTGCAAAATAGCTATTCTTCGTACTCATCGTTCCCTCCATTATTTGCTCTTACTCTGGCCATTCCTTAGGAAGCAAGAACAGTTGTCTGTATTATTTTTGAGGAATATCTCTGTAATGCCTTCGGCCGTAAAAACGTTTCTGTTTAGCAAGATTGCCGCAATCTTCCATGTCACACCAGCGTCTGCTTTTGTTCTTGCTGTAATCGATAAACAACCAGCCACATCCCCGTTCATCGGCACACATTTTTACTTTATCCCATTTATCCGAGGTCAAAAGCATAAAAGCTGAATGAATGACTGCGCTTAGAGGCCAATCCAAAGAATTTATATTTCCCTTCACATTCCATTCAATGCCTGATTCGGCAATTTCCAACTTTGACTGTCTCATCATACGGGATAATTTTTTGTTAAATAGAGAGATGTCCTTTTCTTGAGGCACCGTATTTTTGGCGATAGATGAAAAAATCCGAAAAATAATTTCGCGCAGTTCTTTAGCTTCTTGAAGGACGTCTTCCGCTTCTTTTGGAGATTTTTCTGCCTCATTAAGGAGACTGCGTTCTTCTTCATCGGTAGCGATTCCTGCATAATTGCTCCACTCTGCCAGGTCAAAATAAGACCTAAGAAATTCACTGCCTTGTTTGCTTGCGTGCATGCCCAGGGTATTCGAAAAGTCAAGACAGAGCCAACCCCCGATAAGCCTTAGGGTTCTTATGCTTCTTGTTTCCATCGAAGGTATCATTTTAATTTTCCTTTATAAATTTTCCCATCCCCAGCCTGCTGCCTATTGGTATTGCACATCATTCAGCACATTTAGCGCCTTTTCCATCTCATCTGCAGTATTATAAAGGTGAGGGGAAAATCGCAAATGCTGCTGTCTCAATGATACGAAAATATCATTCTTTTTCAGCAAATCGTATATTGCTTCGTTCTTCGATTCGTCTTTATGGGAAATGACCATAATCGTTGAATTGTCTGTATCACTTATAGGCATCAATATCTTGTATTTATCCAGGCAAATGCCTTGTCTCATTTGATTGATCAATTCATCATTATGTGATTTTATCCTTTCTATTCCTTTATCCAAAAGATAGTTCACGGACACGGTCCATGGGACAAAATTGAAAAAATTCGCGGTTCCAAAAACATCATATTTCCTCGCGCCCAGACCTGATCTGATTTCGGGCCAGGCTTTGGCGACTTTCAGATCATCTGCTGTTTGCATGGCAAGCCAGTATGCCTGATTATAATTCAACTCCTCACGAAACTCAGGTTCTACCCAACAAAAACCCGTACCATAGGGTCCACAAAGCCATTTGAAGCCTACGCAAGTGATGGCATCTGCAAATCGCCATTCGACATCGAATGGTCGCGTCCCGATCGCTTGGGAACAGTTCAATATGAGTTTGACCCCCTTATCCCGGCATATCCTGCCAATGGTGGGAAGGTCGATAAGATGTCCTGTGTAAGAATAGACCCAGGAGGTGCACAGAAGTTTCGTCGCAGCGCCTAGACTTCCCTGGATTTCATCAGGCTGTAATGCACCACTTTTGGGTTTGATGCTCCTGATCTTTACTCCTTTTTTCTTCAAATTGAGCCACGGTAGGATATTGCACGGAAAATCACCCTCGACAAGGAGAATCTCGTCTCCTGAAGACCACTTTATGCCGTTAGCAATAAGATGTAGGCCATAGGATGCCGAATTGGCCAGGATGATGTCCTCGGATGGAGCATTAATTAGTCTTCCAAGGCCTTCTTTCAATAGGGCGGGCACACTGCTGAATTTGTGGCTATCAGCCAAATGATGCGGAGATATCTTCCATTGAATGGCCTCATTGAGGGCAGCTACTGCAGCTTTTGGCAGGGCTCCCTGATGTGATGTATTAATCCAGATTGAAGAAAAGGGGCCAAAATCTTCAGCATAATTATCCATGATCCTTTCCCTTCAAATAATATTTGATCCTCATTTATTCATAATCACTCTTCAAGCAATTTTATATATGTCACAAAATTATGAATTCAAAACCGCGGCTTCAAAACTTTTGATGTTAGGTAAACTGAATCATCAGCAATGCAACCAC
>CAYFUV010000172.1:0-13993 GCA_964346435.1 uncultured Candidatus Bathyarchaeia archaeon
AGTCCAGCAAATATTTCTTTCCATCAAACTCGATAGTCGGTATCGGAAGAAATTTTTCTAATTCCTTCACTACACCTACTGGCCCAGACCCTGGACCGCCCCCTCCATGAGGAGTCGCAAAAGTTTTATGCGTATTTAAATGTACTATATCAAATCCCATATCCCCGGGTCTGACTTTGCCCAAAAGCGCATTTAAATTGGCTCCATCGTAATATAATAAACCTCCAGCCGAATGAATTATCTCTGACATCTTGAGAATGTCTTTTTCAAAAATCCCAAGAGTATTTGGATTAGTCAACATAAACCCAGATGTGTGTTCATTCACCGTGTTCTTCAAAGCCTCGATGTCTACTCGTCCAGAATTGTCCGATGGAATTACAATTACCTTAAATCCAGCCATGGCAGCACTTGCCGGATTTGTGCCATGAGCCGAATCTGGCATAAGAATTTCATTCCTATTCTCGAGATCTTTATTATATTTATGGTAAGCGCGAATTATCATGGTGCCCACGAATTCTCCATGTGCTCCGGCTGATGGTTGTAATGAGAACTTATACATACCCGTTATTTCAGCTAGGAAGTCAGATAGTTCGAAAAGAATTTCTAGAATTCCCTGGGTTAAGCTTTCATCTTGCAGAGGATGTAGAGCCTGAATTTTACTTGAATTGACGATAATATTACATATCTTGGGATTGTATTTCATTGTACAACTTCCGAGCGGATATATCCCTGAATCAACACCAAAATTCTGTTGCGATAGATGAAGGAAATGTCGTACAACTTCAGCTTCAGATACTTCAGGTAAATTCAAAGTTTTTCTTAAAAGGCGAATTGGCACATATTTTGTAACCTCTCCTACAAGCTTGGATTCAATTTTGCTCGGTTCGTTAGGGAGATGCCCGATCTTTCCCTTTCTTGAGATTTCAAATATCGTTGGCTCGCTCCATTTAGCTTGTCTATATTCCAAATTTTTCACCCAAGAATTTGCCTCAACTCATCAGCCAATTTGTCTATTTCCTCTTTAGAATGAACTTCTGTTACACAATAAAGAGCCGTTTCTCCCAACTCCGGGAATTCATGTTTGATTATCTTTCCACCCTGGATACCAGACATTAACAATCGCTTATGTATATCATCGATTTTTCTGTTAGCATCATCAAAACTTACCGTAAATTCCTTAAAGTGCTCAGCCTTAATCAAGGGGGTTTTAACGCCATTTATGCTATTCAATTTTCTCATTGCATAATGAGAATTCGTTATAATAACCTCGCATAATTTTCTTAATCCCACTGGACCAAGAAGGGATAGATACACAGCAGCAGCTACTGCGCATAGCGCATCGTTGGTACAGATATTGGAAGTGGCCCTATGTCTTCTGATGTGTTGTTCTCTTGTTTGCATAACCATGCTGAAAGCCCTTTCATTACCTTCCAAAGATGTTGTCATCCCAATCATTCTTCCTGGCATCTGCCTCAACAGTCTATCTCCACGACACGCGATTATCCCGAGCAAAGGGCCGCCATAATTCATTCCATTCCCTAATGATTGGCCTTCACCAATGACGATATCGGCCCCATAATCTCCAGGAGGTTTTAATATTCCGAGCGAAATGGGATCTACGCCTGCAACTACTAAACCACCGTTTTTATGGGTGGCTTCAGATATCTCTTCTACCCCAAGCTCGTAACATCCAAGATAGTTTGGATTCTCAAAGTACACACCTGCGGTTCTATCGGAAAGCTTCTTCTCGAGGTCCTCTAAGACTATTTGGCCGGTTTCTTCACTTTGGCGAACGTGAACAATCTTCATCTCAGCAGGTTCAGCATAATTTATGAGAGTTGAAAATTTCTCTGGATCTATAAAATGAGGGATAATGAATTCGCTTTTACCGGTAACCCTTTTCGCCATTCTTGCAGCTTCTCCGAGAGTTGTAGACCAATCATAAAGTGAGGAATTTGAGAAATCCATTCCCGTGAGTTCACAAATCATGCTTTGATATTCAAATAATGCTTGCAATAATCCTTGACTGGTTTCAGGTTGATATGGCGTGTAGGAAGTCATTAATTCTGAGCGGTTTATTACTTCGTGTACAACCGCAGGGATGTAGTGAGAAGAACATCCTGAACCTAAAAAAGAGGGTATTTCATCAGTACTCGTATTTTTTGATAAGGCATCTTCCACGAGGCGCTTTACTTGAAGCTCTGATAAGGCTTTTGGGATATTTAATTCCCTTTTCAACTTGACTGATTCAGGGACATCTACATAGAGATCCTCGACGTCCTCGACTCTCATTTCTTTTAACATCTTTTTCCTTATGTCAGGATGAGAATTTGGAAGATATGAATGGACAAAGGATTTTGACATTTTGAACCCAGAAGACTCTTTTAACTCTTAGGCTTGCTATGATGAAATTTGTAATAAATGGAAAAAAAGGACATTATTGTTCGGACATTTTATCAATATATTCTTTATACTTTTTCGAATCCATCAAATCTTCAGCTTCTTTTACGTTATCGATATTCAATTTGAAGATCCATCCTTCGCCATAGGGGTTATTATTGACAAGTTCCGGTTCGTTTTCCAGCTTTTCATTAATCTCCATTATCTCTCCGCTTAGAGGGGAAAATAACTCCGATACGCTCTTTACTGATTCAACTGCTGCAATTTCTTCCATTTGTTCAACTCTCTTCCCCAATTCCGGGAGTTCGACAAAAACTATCTCTTTCATCATGTACTGAGCATAATCTGTGATTCCAACGATAGCGGTCTTCTTATTTATTATTTTTACCCATTCGTGCTTTGAAGTATAGAGCAAATCTTCAGGAGTTTCAAAAGTTTTCTTCATAATCCCATCTCCTTTTTTTCCAAAAGCGCATAAGACCTAATATAGAAAATTATTCAATTAACGGGCATGTTTCGCCTCCATTGGGCAAAATATTTATTTTTGAGCTAATGCCGTAATCATTCGTTGCAGCCTCAATAGCTTCATCAATACTCTTGAATTTCATAAATCCGATTTTCTCAGCTTCTTTATCAGAGATTCCATCTGAAATCATGTATATAGGATGTTTCTCCTTTAGGTAAGCTATGTTTAGCGCTAAGCCTAATGCCACAAAGTCCTCGATCTCTCCGCCTTCATACCTCTCTTTCAATTCTTTAGTTCCATACTGTAGATAATCAATCCATTTTGGATGAGCGCGCGATACTCCTTCATAACAGGGTGTTAATTCTATGATGCCCCCATCTTCTTTAGTAGCTAAGTCAGCGGAGAATAATCCCTTCAACCCTTGCCAGAATTCTATATCTGCTGGATGACTACTAGAAATCGTTATATCTGCTACTCCAGAGATTTTCACAGCATAAATCCGTTTTGCAAATTCAACCCCTCTTCTATGGGCATCTACAAAATGTCCTGCGAATACTTTTACTATCTCCCTATGACTTGTGATTACCGTGTTCACGAGCAAGTGTATACCAACCTTTTCGGCAAATGCGTCTATTAACTCCCGAGTTGTGTTCTCATCCATGCCCAGTCCATTTGGAACTGTAGTTGCTGAATGAATATGCATTCGACCAACTGTCTCCTCTCCAGCCAATCCTGGCAGAAGTATCTTAGCTCCTCCAGCCCAACCGGCGTTAAAATGCGGGATTAGGTTTCCTGTGACTATTCTAATATCAGCACTCAAGTACTCCTTATTAATCCAGGCTGGGATTTCACCTGCAATTTTTCCCATATCCTTTAGTTCAGATTCATCGTCGAAGGCGTGATTGATTACTTCGTACTCCTCAACTACTTGGCTACCGTATTTTTCTTTAATCTCTTGTTCGGTCATTTTTCTATGAGTTCCAAGGGCTATGATGATTTTGATTTTTTTCTTACTAGCTCCCGCTTTTTCTAAAAGTCGTAGAATGGGAGGAAGCAATAGGTTTGTTGGCGTCACGCGAGTCAGATCATCTACAGCGATAGCAATAGTCTTTCCTCTAGGCGACAGCTCACCGATTGTAGGGCCATTGATTGGATTCTTCAGGCCTTTCTCTACTTCGAAATCGGGATCTCGTGATGGAACCACGCCTAAAGGGGAGATGACTTCCTTCACCCTCTTCTCATCGATATCCAAATTAACTTGCTTGTCACCATATGGTATTTCTATTTGCATGGTTAATCCCCAAATTAAAATAATCAGAAACTCATTCGCGTGTGCTTATGTATGAGTAGGCCTCAGCCTTTTTTTCAAAGCAATAGTGAATATTCTGAAAATCCTTTCTGAACTCGGTTACGTCCTTCCGAACCTTTTCTGGAGATTCTTTATCTAAAACTACCCGTTGGATAAATTTTGCTATTTCTTCCATCTCATTTTCCTTCATTCCGAGTCTCGTAACTTCAGATGTTCCCAACCGGATACCTCCAGGGTGTTGGAAATGTCTGCCCTCTCGGATATCCCAGGGTAAGAGATTACGATTTATTATTATATTGGCTTCTTCTAGCTGTCCTTCTAATGTTCCCCCATCTCCAAGCTCAGTTATATCGATAAGAAGGACATGTGATTCTGTGAAACCCTTATGTTCGGCCAATACTTTCAATCCTCTTTCGTACAATGCTTGTCCCAAAGCTTTGGCGTTGCGCACAATCTGGTTCGCGTATTCTCTTCCAAACTTTAACATTTCGGCTAATGCAATAGTGACACCAGCTACACTATGTAAATGATGGTTACTTACTAGTCCTGGGAAAGTAGCCCTCTTTATCTTCCCTGCATGCTTATCCCATGAGACCACCATCCCATGCTGAGGACCAGGCAAAGTTTTATGAGTGCTTACTGTCATAACATCAGCTCCCTCCCTTAGAGGATCTTGGAATGTTTTTCCTGCAATTAATCCTGCCACATGTGCTGCATCGAAAGATACTATCGCTCCAAGATCATGAAAATAGTCCTTTAGCTCCTTTACCGGATGGGGAAAGGGCAAAACACTCCCGCCAAACATAACAATTTTTGGGGTGCGTCCATCCTTTACCAAAGTATCCGTCCTTTTTATGGTCTCGTCTATATCTATATTCAATTCTTTTTCGTTTAGCGCCAAATATTCCACTTCAAGACCACACACTGCCCCTGCTGTTCCGCCCAATTTCTTTTTTCCCATCGATATATGGCCACCGGATGGTATCGATAGTGCCAACATGCAGTCCCCAGGATCAGCAAAAGCCGAATAAACAGCAAGATTGGCCACAACTCCCGAAATCGGCCGGACATCCACAAATTCAGCTTCATAGAGTTCCCTGGCCAGGTCTATGCACAAGAGTTCGACCTGATCAATGTATCTGCAACCAGCGTAGATCCTTTCTCCAGGCCATCCTTCAGCATATCTATTTCCAAAGTCGCTACTTAAAACCTCTCGGACGGTCAGACTTGGTACGTTCTCGCTTGCAATCAGTGGAATAGAGGATTGAAACCATTTGTGGTGTTTTTCTAGTAATCGAATGACTTTGATACGATACTCCTTGACATCTGTCAAATTAGATCCCATCTAATTGTTAAAGTATGCAAAACATGCAAAATAATATAATATCAAATACTTGGTAGAATTCAATAGGACTATTTTTCAGGACATTTTAAAATCCACTAACATAAATAAATATTTATTCGGATTCATCTAAAAAAATATAAAAAATATTCTGATATCAATAATTATTACATTGTAAACATATATTGTTTAGCGTATGCGTATGCATTCCAATATAATATCGCCCTCGAAAATCAGATTAATGTCTGATAATGATTGTCTTATTAATAGTGAAAGACGCACCATTTTATCGGTTTAGTGGAAATAGAGGAATTATTCAATGGAACTTGCTAGAACCCATATGTACAAATTTCATGAAAAGCACGGAAGTCTTATAGATTTTGCTGGATTTAATATGCCTATTTGGTATGATGCAATTATTCCAGAACACTTAGCAGTTAGAAATGGAGTAGGGATTTTTGATGTAACACATATGGGGCGGTGCACAGTTGATGGAAAGGATGCGACGCTTTTCTTAAATTATATCCTAACAAGAGATGTTGCCTCTTCAAATATTAACCAAGGAAGATATACTGTAATCTGTAATGCAAAGGGAGGGATAGTTGACGATGGGGTTGTTTTTCGTCTTGATAAAGAACGATTTCTCATTGTCTATAACGCATCTAACCGAAAGAAAGATTATGACTTTATTATCGATCATGCCCAAGACTTCGATGTTAAGGTCAAGGATGTATCAGACGAAGTAGTGATGTTTTCTGTCCAAGGTCCAAAAACAGTTGATACCTTACAATCTATTACCGATATAGATCTTAGTACCTTTCGTTATTATTGGGGGGATTGGGCGACTATAGACAATCTCAGAGTTTTTATTACTAGAACAGGATATACTGGTGAAGACGGTTTTGAAATCTTTCTATGGGACACGCCTTTAGATGAAATTGAAAGAGCGGAGAAGCTATGGCAAAGTATCCTAAATGCTGGACAAAAATACAATATAAAACCTTGCGGCCTAGGTGCTCGTGATACACTTCGTCTAGAGGCGGGCATGTGCTTATATGGAAATGATATAAGCGAAGATACAACTCCCTTGGAAGCAGGGTTAGATTGGATCATTCAGTTCGAGAAGGATGATTTCATCGGTAAGGAGGCCCTAACAAGACAAAAAGCTGATGGGATTAAGCGTACATTAGTCGGAATTCGAGCTTTAGATAAAGGTGTACCGAGAGCCGGGAATAAGATATTGTTCAAAGGAGAGGAGGTAGGAATATTATCCAGCGGAACATTTTCTCCCTTACTTAAGTACGGGATAGGATTAGGTTATGTTCCCCTAGAGTGTGCGCAAACTGGCACAAATATTGATATTTTAATCAGAGAGAGATCGATCCGAGCTGAAGTAACCGAAACGCCCTTTTATAACGTTAAGAAATACGGTAGAAAACGAAATGTTTAGAATAACTCCATTTCTTGGAGCGATAGAAAATCTTGGAAGTAATTCCCATTAGAACCCCTTTAGTCAAAAAGGGGGATAACGTAATCAACATCATACTAAACGCCATTAACGATGCTGGCCTTGAAATTGAAGATGGCGATATTCTACTGGCAGCCGATAAGATCGTGGCTACGAGCGAGGGGCGAATCATAAATCCTAATTCAATAAAACCTAATAAGATTGCAAAAAAATTTGCAGAAGAGCACTCACTCGGACCTTCTTTTGTAGAGCTTGTTCTTAAAGAGGCTGAAGAAGTGTATGGAGGCGCTCATAGAGCCATACTGACACTAAAAAACAACATGTTGATCGCAAATGCAGGCATAGACCGGAAAAACGCTCCAAAAGATTCAGTATGCCTGTGGTCTATAGATCCAAATAAGTCGGCCAAAAGAATATTGAAAATATTATCAGAAAAAACTGGCAAGAAGATTGGATTTATTTTGATCGATAGTCACATAAGGCCCATGAGGGTGGGAACAACAGGCTTTGCACTTGGGATAGCTGGAATTAAACCAATAAGAGACTGCAGAGGGTCTTTAGATCTATATGGTCGAAAAATCCTCATCACAAGAATGAATATTGCAGATGATTTGGCCGCAGCTGCCCACCTTATTATGGGCGAATCTTCTGAAAGGACGCCTTTAGCATTAATTCGAGGGGCACCGGTAGAAATTACAGATAATTACGATCCTGACGAAGTCGTTATTGCCAAGAACGAATGCATATACATGAGGGTCTTTCTAGGATAAAGAAGGAAAGGTAGAAAAATAATTTACATAGCGTCGCAAATAATATTTATCATAAATTTTTTTTAAATCCTAGACATTTTTTACAGATTTTCAAACCTTATGGATGTTTTAGATTTGAATCGACTCAAACAGAGAAAAACCTTAGATGAGATCGACAAGCGAATAATATCAGAACTTCAAGAAGATTCAAGGATAAGCTTTACAGAACTGGCAAAGGGAGTCAATCTATCTGAAACCGCAATAAGGAATCGTATAAATGGGCTTTTAAAAAGCGGAGTGATCAAAAAATTCACCCTCCAGTTAGATTTCGATAAAATAAACAAGCCCATTACAGCGATAATTGGTGTTAAGGTGGGCGGCGAGGTCATGCATGCCGCAGCTTCCGAGTTAGTCAATATAAACGGAATCATGGAAATTTATACGGTCGCAGGGGAGTTTGATTTACTCCTGAAAGTTGTTTGCACGAACATTAAAGAACTGGAAGGAGTTGTAGAGAGAATAAGGAGTCTTGAGTTCGTAAATGAGACGAATACCTTCGTAGCGCTTCGCAAAGTTAAAGAGGGTACTAATATCTTGTTATAGCACGCAGGTGCTTTCTAGTGAATGCAAGTATCCCACTATCCATTGTAAATAATTCTCTTTACAATGTCTATGATAGAGGCTTCATCTCCAGTTTCCCTGACGGCCTCTAACTCATCTTTTCTAGAATATATAAGTAAAGCCTTTTTGAAAAGATTCCCAAAAAGTTCTCTCGAGAGAGCCATAGCCCTAACAGGATCCATCCTGTAAGTATATTGATCCTCACCGAACCATCCATCGTATTCCGTGTCTATCGCCGAGTATATAAAATCAATCATCCTCCAAATGTCTCCTGTACCTGCAATCCTATCTTCATCACCGCTGTGAAGCTTTGCCGTGTTTATATGGAAATTTATAAGTGGAACCTTAAACCTCTTTAACGCATATACTGTTGCCGCTGGTTCGCAACCATACATCTGTTCATGTCCGTAGTCTATCGTAACACCAAGATTAGTTCCCTTACTGAGAGAGTTGACCTCTTTAGCGACTAAAGCGGAAAAATGAGTTGTTGGAAGCACTATACTCCCTTCTCTAGGTTCATATGGTTTCGCTTCCATGCCAAGTTTCAATCCAGCTTTTTTTGCAGCCTCATTCACTTCCAATGCGCCCTCGATGAAATGTTTCAGTTGTAAACCATAATTCATTTCAAAGTTATAGTCCCACCCATCAGAACCGGGCCACATCGAGACACTTTCGCATTTTAACTCTTTTGCTAAATCAACTGCATGAAGAGCCGATTGAATCGCTTTTTCCCTAATCTCCTTCTTTGGGTTGGAAAATCCTCCTAACTTCCAGATCGGATTACTCCATAGGTTTATATTCATACATGTCGGCACAAGTTCCAAATCATTCAATGCCTCTATTGCATTAGATACTCTAGACTCAACATCCCCTTTCGGCCCTTCTTCAAAAACGATATCATGAAACTCCACGCCTTCGATACCTGCTGCGCGTATTCTTTTTAATTGTGGGATTATGTCGCTATCAATATCAGGGAAGTATCCCTCAGTAGCGAACCTGTCACTGAAATCCCCTGCACACCAATGGCCCGTTGAAAATTTAATCTTGAATTCACGGAAGAAATCGTTTAATTTCTCTCCCTCTAAGTAACCAACGTATTTATTTTCCAGTTTTCCTAGTAAAGAACCTGATATTTTCATAACAATCCAAACTTCCTGTAAGTTTTAGATTTGGAATGTCTTTCCTAATCCAAATATCTTTTCAATGATGATTCCAATCATAAAGATCATTAATACCTGTATAGTCGCCATTGCCGCAATGAAGGGTGGATTACGAATATAGTTGATCCAGTGGAACATTACCACCGGAAAAGTGACTACTCTCCAACCCACCTGAAAAATTGCTATATTAACATCGGTAAACGATATCGAGAACGCAAATAACATTCCAGCTAACAAACCGGGCATAATTAATGGTAGTGTAATATCTTTAAAAACTTCAAAGCTATTAGCACCTAGGGTACGTGCAGCCTCTTCGATCGATAAATCGAGACCTTCCAATGATGCGTAGACCACTCGAAAGACAAACGGGAGGGAAATTAGAACGTGTCCGAGAATAATTCCCCAATAGGTATTTGTAAGTTGGAGTCCTGTAAAGATCAATAGCAATGTAACGCCTATAGTCATAGATGGGATAACTAGAGGGAGCATTAAAAAGACTTCAAGAAATGTCTTTCCCTTAAACGTACCTCGGATTATACCGTAAGCCGCAGCAAGTCCCAATACCAGCGCTATGACCGATGTCATTAAAGCTATCGGAAGACTAGCAAAGAAAAAAGCTGAGGCAAACTCTTTATTATAAAAGAATTCGATGTACCATCTCAAAGTGAATGAAGTTGGAATTTCAAGTGCGTTTTCGGGATTAAGTGAGGCTGGAACAAGAAGTACGATCGGTGCAAGTACAAAACAAAAGATCGCAGCAATTAAGGCCTTGTAGGATCCTACAAGGATACGATCGGTCAATGTACGAGCCATATGTTTCATCGTCTCCTCATTATTTTGAGATATAAGGCTGCTGGGAACACTACGATCATGATTAGAACCAATAGAATCGCTGCTGAGAAAGGCCAGTTAAGCAAGGTCATAACCTCGTCATAAACCAACATCGTTATTACTTGGTTTGTTGCACCTCCGAGGAATAGCGGTGTTGCGAATGCTCCTATTCCCAAAGTGAAGCATAAGAGGGAGCCAGAAATAATACCAGGCATACTCAACGGTAATGTTACTCTTAGAAAAATTTGAAGTCTATTGGCTCCAAGAGTCTTTGCAGCTTCTTCAATTTCAGGTCCAACTTTGAGCAAAGAAGACATTATCGGGATAATCATGAATGGTAGGTTGATCTCTAAAAGACCGATAACAATCGCAATCTCTCTATATAGGAACTTAACAGGTTCATCGATCAACCCTAAAGTAAATAGGAATTGATTGATGATTCCAACCCTACCAAATAATGTATACCAACCATATGTACGTGCGATTACGCCGGACATGATCGGAACTATTAAGAGAAACATGTATAGGCTCCTCCTCTTCTCTATATGCGCCAAGTAGTAGCCAACAGGGTAGCCGAAAATAAGGCATAGAGCAGTTAAGGTAAGTCCTATCCTTAAGCTTCTAAAGTAGACCGATCCATATTCGAGAACATTCGCATAATTTTCAAGAGTGTACTCAACTTCGCCTGAGAAACCATAACTCGTGTAACGGGTGAAACTTCGAGGGACTAACATTGCAAAAGGAACTAAGAGAAGTAAAACAACGTAAATAATTGCAGGAAGAACAAGTATAAAGACCCCTAAGTTTTTTCGCATTAGTATAGACAAGGTAAACTAAATCCAAAAAAAGTTAGGATGGGGTGTTTCAGTGCGCTTACTCTTTTGCTATCCTATTACTTCTTTATTCCATCTATCTAGAGCTTTATCTGCGTTATTTATGGCTTCAACGAAATCGATCTGACCCAATCTCTTGAAAGCTTCCTCTGGAACTAAAGTTCTCGCCGCTAATTCAGGATCCTCCTGCTTTAAAAGATCGGCAGCTTTCTTACTAGCTGGGGGGTACCCAGAAACTTTGGCGAAGATCACTTCAGCTTCAGGAGCCAATGAGGCGTTGATGAAATCTTGGGCAAGATCAACTACAGGGCTTGTTTTAAGAATATACCAGTCACCAACTAGAGAACACCAGCCTTGGGGCGCGATCCACTCCATGGGATGGCCTCGTCCTATCATCTGATTTGTCCTCCCCAACCAGAATGGGGCCATCACAATATCTCTATCCTCAAACCATTGGATGCCCTGATCTGTCTTTCTGATAAGCTTAGCTTCTTGATCATGTACTAGTTCTCTAAGTTTCGTGATACCCGGATCTAAATCATCGGTTGTTCCTCCGAAAAGTTGATTTGTATACCAGAAGAAAGTTTCGCCCATCCAAGTCCAATCTGGATATGCAATACGTCCTTTGTATTTCGGGTCCCAAAGATCTTCATAGGAAGTAGGTGGAGTATCTACTTCTTCCGCGTTGTAACAAAGCCCGAATGGCATGTATATGCGAGTCGGCAGCCAAGGCCATGGTTGAAATTCAGGGATTATATCCTTCATATTAGGAATAGTGTCTGGATTCATAGCGTCAGTATCGATTATACCAGCCATGAAAGCCTTCGTAATGTTTAGGGTCGTTGCTGGACGAACGTCAGAACTTATTTTTCCAGTTTCTTTGTATTCGGTAATAAACTTTAGAGTAGCTTCCATCTCTGACATAGGGTCCAATCTCATTTCAACGTTGGGATTGTCTTCTAGCCATTTGTTAATGAATGATTCTTTGTGATAGTCTCCCCATGATCCGGCATCCAAGTTCACTCTCAGAATTCTCTTAGAAGGTGCTCTAGTCTGAGTGTAATAATAACCAGTTCCTGCAACAGCTGCAGCTACAACGGCAGCACCTGCGTACTTTACATAACTTCTTCGACTTACTTTTTTACTCAAGGTTTTTACACCTTTGCCAATAATTATTGCCAGCCCTTAATTTATAAGACTTGCTAGTAACCTAAATAAGTTCATTAAAAGATATAAAAAAAATCATCTTAAGATAATCTACAGATAGAGTTGGATCTTATTCAGTTTAAAAGATGCGTGCTAAGAAAATAATAGTAAGCCGATAAAAAGATATATGAAACGAACGAAGATAAGATTCTAGAGGTAGGGTCAAATGCCAGAGATCGACGTTAAACTCAATCATATTAAAAAAAAATTTGGGAACACCGTGGCCGTCGATGATGTTTCATTAGAGATTGAAAAAGGTTTATTTGTAACATTGCTCGGTCCCAGTGGTTGCGGAAAGACAACGACTCTTCGGATTATTGCTGGTCTTACAGAGCCAGATGGAGGACGCGTCCATATTAAAGGGAGAGACGTTACAGACGTTATGCCGCACAAGCGGAATATTGGAATGTTTTTTCAAAGTTATGCGTTATTCCCCCACATGAATGTGTTTGACAATATCTGTTTCGGCCTGAGAATGAGAAAAATCGATGAAGGCGAGATGAATTCTCGAGTCAATAAAGTTCTTGAGCTTGTTAGGTTGGAAGGGCTCGAGGAGAGACGTATGTCTCAGCTAAGCGGTGGACAGCAACAACGAGTAGCACTTGCTAGAGCTCTTGTAATAGAGCCAGACGTGCTCTTGCTAGACGAGCCCCTCAGCAACCTAGATGCAAAACTTCGTGAGAGTATGAGAGTTGAGTTAAAGCAGCTACAAAGAAAGCTTGGTCTGACCACAATTTTCGTTACGCACGATCAGACAGAAGCCCTCGTTCTATCGGATCTTATGATTGTGATGAATGAGGGAAGGATATCCGATTCTGGGACTCCCCATGAAATATACTCGCATCCTAAAAACAGTTTCATAGCCGGATTCATTGGGAGAGCTAACTTCTTTGATTGTAAACTCTCAGTCGAAAACAAGACTATAACTACTGACGATGGACTTGTCTTTGAGGTAGAACTGGATGATTACTCAAATTTTAATGAGGATCAACGAGTGAGGGCTGCGATCAGACCGGAAATGATCAAAATAGACTCTCCAAAAGCGAAGGGAAATAATATTGTTACCGGGAAAATTGGATTCGTAACTTATGAAGGACCAAATACGCAGTATATTCTTAACCTAGATTCGGGGAAAATTTTAACAGTTGCTATTCAAAGTTCGCGAGGTACGCCTACTCACAAAATTGGTGATACTTTACATATGCGCTTAAATCCAGAAGATTTCATCATTATGGAATGAACTTAATTAGGTTATTGGGATTAAAGGAAAAGAAAATCCAATTCTTTGGAACAAATCTATCAAATATTTTTTCTGATGAGATCAATAGCCTGCATGTTCGCCAAGCCATTTTCCGCTGGAGGTAACAGTTTACCTTCTCTAACACATCGGGAGAAATGTTGTATTTCCAAGAGATATGGATTAGATCCTGGAACAGCTATTTCACTAATCCCACGAGCATCGTGAACTTTTATTATAGTATCGTCCCAAGGGAGAGTAAAGGGCTCGACATAAATCCTTCCACTCGAACCAAAAACTTCATAGTAGTTTATATAGCGCATCATGAAGCTACAGGAAATAGAAGCATACTTTTCTCCTGGGAATTGGAG
>CAYFUV010000173.1:0-3245 GCA_964346435.1 uncultured Candidatus Bathyarchaeia archaeon
GATAGAAGCAGAACTGGCATCCCAACATCCCTTGCGATGCATGACATGGGACTCGCAACTATAATTGGCCCGGTTGACAAGGATGCGTCAGGCAAGCCTCTCTCAGCCTCAATGAAGAGTACAATTGAAAGACTCAGGACATGGGACAGCAGAAGCCAAGTGCACGAACCTGTGGACCGCAACTTTCGTCAGGCATTCTCTGAGCTCGATAGACTCAAGGATAAACTGGCAGTCGGAGATGCAGTCATTGAAAAAGCAGCATATGTCTACCGCAAGGCACTCGAGAAGGGGCTTGTGCGTGGGCGCTCTATATCTGCTTTGGTAGCGGCCGCTCTATATGCAGCATGCCGCGACACAGAGACTCCGAGGACACTTAAAGACATTGCAAATGCAAGCAATATCAAGAAAAAGGACGTAGCAAGGTGCTACCGATTACTCATTAGAGAGTTAGATCTTAAGATGCCTGTAGTAGATCCAGTAAAATGTGTCGCAAGGATTGCAAGTAAAGCAGGCCTGTCAGAGAGGACAAAGCGCAAAGCGCTTGAAATCCTGAAGAAAGCAGAGGAAGGCAAGATCTCTGCTGGCAAGGACCCAATGGGGCTAGCTGCAGCAGCGCTATATGTTGCATGCGTAATGAATGGTGAAAACAAGACTCAAAAGGATGTGGCAGAAGCGGCTGGCGTTACAGAGGTGACAATCAGGAATCGCTACAAAGGGCTTAAGACCCACCTTAGGCTCTGAGAGAATCAACTAGTTTTTTTCTTTCTTCTATCAGTTGTTCCATAGTATTTATCAGATCAGATATCTTTATCGAATTTAATTCCAATTCGATCATCCCTAGACAAATGACAATGTCTGAGTCTATGGACAAAAGACGATCAAGTTCCTTTCCTCTTAATATTCCATTCGGAGTAAGTACTTTAGTATAACTTTCTGACATTGCCTGCGAAATCTTTGAGATGAGGTCTTCAAGCTTGCTATTTAATTTAAGCGACTTTTTTATCGCGTGCACCTTTGTCTTTATGTTGTGGCTGGTCAGCCTATCAAGGGCGCGCATTTCGACATAGCTTGATCTGCCGGTAGCCATTCCCTTTTGTGCAATAGAAGCAATTCGTATGGTTTCATCAATACGACTCTGCAGCCTCCGCTGTCCTCTAAAGTTATTCCTAGGCACCAAACAAACTCTGCTTCGGCCGGTTTAAATGCCTTCGTATGGAATAGTTAAGCGGCAGGTCTACAAAAACCATTCCTATTGCTACTGGACTTCGATGGCCTGTTCGTTAAATCCCATCCTGACAAGATATCCCTTAACATCATCCCTGTGGTCGCCCTGCAGCATGATAGAGCCGTCCTTTACTGTCCCACCACATGCAAAAGTGCTTTTAAGTTCCTTCACTATTTTTGGCATGTCGCCTTGCTTTGGATTGATGCCTTCTATGATAGTGCTTGTTTTTGAAAAACGCCTCGTTTCAAGGCGAACGACGATTCGTGCCTCTTCCTTATCTAATTCTCCGCAAGCACACAAATCATTAGGAAGACCACACTTTTTGCAGATAACTGCCATCAGGTAGGCATTTTTCACAATTCATATTAATAAATCTTTAATGAATTAAAACAGACAAGATTTTTTAATATTTCTTCATTGCATCTGTATTGATCGTATCATAAATTTTGCAAGAGTATTCTGATCGTTTTACTATCATATTATGACATAGCTGTTGCACTACAACACACATATGCAATGCATCAATATTTTTCGTACCATGCATTGAATAGATTATTTATTTTATTTTTATCATATCCTCCTCAATATAGCTCTGCAAGAGCTGGCTACTAAAATTGAACAGATACGAGAATGAAAGTCACAGTATGTCATCAACTTCTTCCTTTTATCGATAAATACTATAATGATAACAAATACAGTATAAACAGCAAGAAGGAAGGCTTCCCAAGCTCATGACTAAGTCGTTTATACTAATAGAGGTAGATGAGGATCTAAAGGAAGTGGTAAAAGACGCTATCAGAAGACATCCTTCTGTTAGCGCTGTGTATACAGTTGTTGACGGTGGTGATGACGAGAGCATCATCTATGATATGGTCGTAAAGGTTGAAGCAGATACAAGGAAAGATCTTAAAGATGCAGAGTCTGAAATACGAACTCGTAAAGAAGTTAGATCCACGCTTACTTTGGAGGTTATAGAAAAGGATGATACTGCGATCAGCAGCAGCAAGAATAAGCCGTTGCAAATCTGATCGAATTGCTTTTCAAAGAACCTTTCAGGTTAAGGTGCTTATGAATAAATGGGAAGCGTCGATTACGCAAGAGTACCGAAAATATTCTATGATCAGCTGCATTTAGACGATAAGTTAAAACAAAATCTAATGAATTCCTTACTATAATTTCTTAGATGCATCTTCTAATGATCATTTTTTTCTGCGTATCAAAAAATGAAATCAACATAATCGAAGTAAAGGCTCGGGAATTTTTCCCAGCCGTTACTTATATAGAGGAATATTAGCTGGGTGGCTTGTTCTTTGATCAGATAAAGAATTCATACTGCGATATTTGCCAGCCACCTGACAACAACCCTATGAGGCTCATCTTGCAGATGAAATTGGCAAAACGAACTGACCCAAGTTAGAAGGGAAACGAACCATAAAGAAAAAATTTGTCAACAGTAAATACCCTATCATGGCTTCTTCTGAAGCTGATAATAATAATGTTGTCAGTAGAATCAAGAGTGGAGCATCTCTTCTAGCAAACGGAGGAACACTTACTAGCGAGCCATGTCATAAATGCAGCGGTGTCCAGGTACGCCTTGGTGACAAAATTACTTGCATCAATTGTGGTAATGAGATAAATACAGGAGGAGGAAGAGGCCCTCAGCCGAGAGGAGACCCAGACAAGGCAATTCCAGTGCGAAGATCGGCAATATTGACATCCGCTGCATCTCTAATTGAAGAAAAAATTGCATTGCTTGCATCAGATATAAGGGCCGAAAATGATATTTCGATGCAGAGGCAAAAAGTGGAGCTCCTAGAGAGATATCTAGGAATTCTGGAAAAGACTAAGAATCTCATAGAATGATCAGCGGAATGTATTTAAGCGTATATACATAAGTTGCTATTAATGAGCAGTAAGAAAAAGAATGCTCCGCTTCCTGCTTCAAGCGCGGGTCTTCTAAGGTTTTTTGAAGATGAGACAAGAGGCATCAAGATCAGGCCCGAGATCGTGTTGGGGATAA
>CAYFUV010000174.1:0-2451 GCA_964346435.1 uncultured Candidatus Bathyarchaeia archaeon
CCACAACCAAACTAAGACTCTTTTCTCTCAATTCATTCTTTGCAATTTCCAAATCTTCCATAATTTGCCCAACCTAGATTACATTTGATTGACTTTTACTCATCACTTTTTAATTTTGTTAAAAAGTCTCATTATCTCTTGGTTACTTTTCTCCATTACATCTCCTCGCCCACTTAATCTAGCGTAATGAAAAAAGAACAGCATACATCGCCTCAACTTTAAGCCTTACGGGAGAAAGAAGAGCATAAGCTACCGCATTGCTCTGCCACCAGATACATTTAGGATTTCGCCTGTTATGAAGTCCGATTCTTCTGATGCCAGAAAAAGCGCTGTATTTGCTATATCCTCGGGTTTGCCGGTCCTATTTAGGAGGGATTCTTCAACCGCAATCCTCCTCATTTTAGGAGGCAAAGGAGCCGTCATGTCGGTTTCTGTAAAACCTGGACATATTGCGTTGACATTTATTTTTGGACTCAGATTTACCGCGAGTGACCTAGTCAAACCTATTGCCCCAGCTTTTGAGACTACGTAGGCAGTGTTTCCAAGGGCTGTTCTCTCCGCCAATCCACATATCGAGGCAATATTGATTATCTTCCCTCTCTTTTGTTTTTGCATAATAGGCGCAACTTCTTTTGAGCATAGGAATATGCCTGTGAGGTTGATGTCCATTGTTGTATCCCATATCTTATCGGTGCAGTCAAGGAAGGCAGCTGGTAATGCAATTCCTGCATTGTTGACAAGTATGTCTATCTGACCAAATTTTTCAACAGTTCTCTGGACCATCTTCTTAACGTCATCTGTTTTTGAAACATCAGCCTTTACCAGTAATGCATCAATTCCCAATTTTTGAATTTCCTTCAGAAGACTAGAAGCCTCTTTATCTGAGCTACTGTAATTTATCGCGACTTTGGCCCCTTCTCTGGCAAATAATTTCGCTATTGCACGGCCAATTCCTCTACTAGCGCCAGTAATTAGCGCAACTTTTCCTTGAAGTCTCATCTGGTTCATTTTAATCCTAATTAAATGTAAGGAATTGATTAATAGATTTGATGCTTATTAGTTAGGAGTGCAGGTTAATTAAGCGCAAATAGATTCGAATCAAGACTCGCTAATACATGGGCATGTGGCAAAATTTTTGATGTTCCGAAAGCGTGCACTTAAAAAGAGATGACGTGTGATAAATTGAATTGGGCATAAAATATGATCGAGTTAGGTCTAGGGATATTTTTTCGAGATATCTCTAATGAATTTTTTGAACTGGTGAAAGTAGCAGAAAAAAGTGGATTCAGCCATATCTGGATTCCAGATGAGTTAATGGAAGTAGATGTGTACCCTACATTAGGCCTATGCACTACAATGACCAAAGGAGTAAAACTTGGAATTGCAGTCACTAATCCATATACGAGGCATCCAGTTGTAACGGCCTTGGCTATGGGTACTTTAGATAGAATAAGTAAAGGAAGAATGATACTCGGGATTGGAGCAGGAAGTAAAGATCTTCTTAAAAAACTCGGGATAGAACAAAAAAGTCCTTGTACAGCATGTTATGAAGCAATTGAAATAATAAGGGGATTATGGTCAGAAGGAGAGATATCGTACGAGGGGGAATTCTTCGAGGCGAAAAAAGCTAAAATTGCATTTCCCGTTAAGCGGAAAATACCAATATACTTGGCTGCTAGAGGGCGTATGATGCTTAAAACAGCTGGACGGATAGCTGACGGTGCGATTATTGGAGGAATGGTAGAATCCGATTGCCTAGATTTTGCTCTGAGTCAAATAAATTTGGGCGCTTCTATCTCCAATAGAAGATATAAGGACATTTACAAAATGGTGTGGGGGGCCTGTTCACTTTCAAAAGATTTTAAAGATGTAAGGGATTCTGTGAGAGAGTTGGTATCTTATGTGGTTTATACCTTGCCTGAAGAACTAATGAAAAAGACTAGCATTAATTATAAGGAATTAAAAATGGTAAAAGACACCTATTCCTCTGAGGGCAAAAGACAAGCTTGTCAATATGTTACAGACGAAATGATTAGAGCTTTTTCTTTTTCAGGTACGCCATCGGAATGCGTGGAAAAGATTAAGGCTCTGGAAAAAAAGGGGATTTCTCAGGCAGGCATCCTTCTTTTCCCTAATTCAATGAATAGTCTTAAGGAAGTACTAAGACTGTTAACGGATGAAGTCATATCTCAATTCTTATAATTCATATAGGGAATCAAAAAAATGATTACTATATTGAATATTGAGAAAAGTCGAATAAATTGAATTAAGAATTATTGCTACAGAAGGATGGTTTTACGACTCAGGTGCGAGTTTTTCGTAAAGCTGATTCAATTCGACCCACGGGACTGCAATATCAAACCACCAGCTTAGTTTCCCTATATATAGAAGTAGTTCTTCTATCAATTGCTGATATTCGTTCTTTGTTTCAGCATTTTCGAAGGCTACGTT
>CAYFUV010000175.1:0-8220 GCA_964346435.1 uncultured Candidatus Bathyarchaeia archaeon
GATACTGACTTTCTGGGTATCATAACACAATAATCGTTGAGTTTCACTCCAGTATATCGTTCTACAGATTTAGCGCCTAGAATGCGAAAAATCACTTTCTGTTGTGTCAATTCCCAATAAGCAGTAGAACCTGGACTGAACTTAGATATCCTTTCTTCCTCATTCGGCCTATAATCCTTTTTCATAATATTAAACACCTGACGTAAAGCATGTGTCCCAACACAGTCCAATAAGAAAGATTTGTAAAGATCACCAGACCCTAGCTCGCTAACTCTTCTTTCCAATTCGGGACCAATAGTTAAAACGTATACTGCTAACTCTTTCGCACATTTGAATTTCTCTGCTAGAAGTTTGCTTTCTAAGATTTCCCCATCTTCTATGATTAATTGCCCGTCCTTAATTTCATCTATTTTAACCACTTTATATACGGCCTTCGGACAAAGGAGCTTGTAGCCCTCATCGATTATGCTCTCGAAATCCCCGATCTTTTTATCGATCCGATCCAAATGACAGAAACGGATCAATTCCTCAATATTATACTTCAGGCCTATCTCATCGATAACTTTCAATTCCATCACCTTATCAGAGATAATCATTCGCCGTTCTTTCAAACCAATTTTTAATCCTGAGATCTTTGGTTTAAGGTTTATGCATTGCTTTCCGATAAGAATTTTCTTAGACGAGCACTCCTAGAAGAATATGCGCTTGCGTTACATTTTTTAATGTATGAACTAAAAGCCTCTTCAGATAATTATGGCTATTTTTGTATTGAAGGCTGATGGGAGCAGACAATTATTTGATAGGAGAAAAGTAATTAAGACTTGCCTAAGGATGGGTGCTGAAAGAGAGGCAGCGGAGATAATTGCTGAGAAAATAGAGATGAAGGCATACGACGGTATACAAACAAAGAAAATACTGCAAATGATTTTTAGACTACTTCCCAAGTACAAGCCGGCTGTAAAACATCAAATTGATCTTCGAGAGGCGCTAGCTTTAATGAGGTCAAAGCCAGATTTTGAGCGTTTTATTCAAATTTTGCTAAGAGAACATGGATATGAAGTAATTCCAAATCAGATTATTCGAGGTAGGTGTGTAGAACACGAGGTCGATGCAGTTGCGAGCAAAGATGGTGAAACGTGCTTCGTGGAAGTAAAACATCATTCGAATTTTCACACCCCCACAAGCCTAGATGTAAGTAGAATTGCAAGAGCAGTATTCGAGGATGTTACGGAAGGGTTCGAACTTGGGTTGAATAATTTGAAAATTGATAGGCCACTAATTATCTGTAATACGAAACTATCAAATCATGCCGAACGTTATGCAAAGTGCAGAGGAATTTTGCATGTAGGATGGAGTTCACCTCCAGAAAGCGGATTGCAGGCTATGATAGAAGAAAAAAAACTTTATCCCATGACCTATCTAAAAGGCCTAGAAGCGAGAACTAGGGAAAAAATAGTCTCAGCGGAGATAATTCTACTAAGAGATTTTATCGAAAGAGACCCGAAAGAAGTTGCTATTAAAACTGGAATACCTAAGGAAACTATTTCATCGATTGTAAAAAAAGCTAGGATGATCTTAGCATAAGATGAGTTAACAACCTCGCATCTTACCTAATTTCTGCTAAGAAATTAGTGTTCGAATAAACATATTCCTTCAAGAAGGTGATTAAATTAGCTCCGAATATTCCATTATCAGCACTCGTGCGTTAAGATGCGGGGGGCGGGATTTGAACCCACGAAGGCTTTCGCGTATTTTTAGAAAATTACTCTGCGCCACAGGATAACTAACTCACAATTAGGATCTTAAGTCCTGCCCCTTTGACCTGACTCGGGTACCCCCGCAGCATACAAGCGAGTAGATAATTGTTATTAATGTCAAATAAATATGTTAGTCGCATATCCGTAAGTAGAAATCAATTCATTTGAATCCATTGAGTAATTGAAGATAAAGGCACTATTCATAGATATTAAAAAAGAAGGATAGATGCTGATCGTAAAGTTGATGCATGTAGTATGCGCTATTAAATGTTAACACTTTCGATTCCTTTAAACGTAAAAAGTTCGCATTATTGTTGAATATTCAAAATTAAATACTGATAGTTTCGTTTTCTTTGATATGTTAAAATTTACAATTCCGTTTTCTTTATTTTATTAAAGACTACTAAGATGTTGATGTTTAATTTTAGCTTTTCGACCTACATTAACACAACTTTCATTATGTTATTCCTGGAATATTTTTATGCTTCCATCTTGCTGCAGCTGGAAGGGTATAGTGCGCGCTAACTATTAGATGAATAGTTGTATGTCCGCGTCTAATGCATGGCTTATATAAGTTGCTGCTCCTATTATATCGGTTACTTCTGGGATTAGGTCCTCTTTCTTTATATTCATGATTCCCATGGTTGGAGAACACGCATGGATTTTTACTCCGTTCTTAGAAGAGCTTTTAATCATTTCTTTAATTGTGAGCATATTACTTTTTTTCATCTTCTTCTTCATCATAGTCGTAGCTATCGCAGTCATACCGGGTATACTTCCGATAATATTTGGAATCGACAAACCAGGATTTCCGACACTTGAAATCTTCAGTTTATCAATCTTCTTCTTATTAAGAAGATCCATGCCCCAGAATGTAAAGTAAAGATGTACCTCCATATCCATAGCAGCAGCTGTCGTCGCAAGTATAAGAGGGGGATAAACCATATCCAATGTTCCTTTAGAGACGATTATAACCATTTTCTTCCTTTTCTTAACCATCTTCAAATCTTATAATAATAAATCATAACACTGTTATAAATTTTAAGTCATAAGTAAATAGGATATTTTGCATTCTAGAACAGGAAAAACTGGCTAGCTTGCTATAACTCTATTTTTTCATATAGATCATATTTCAGGCGCCTTGGTGTAGCGCGTGCTTACATTACTTTATTTTAGATTCATGAACGCCTAAACCAACAACGGTTATTTTGTTATAGAAATCGAGCGCATCTTTTTTGTCATTCATACCCTCAATTATGGCTATGCCGCTTTTTAGCATGCTAACAGTAACTTTGTCATTGTAATCGAATGCAATGCCGAGATTCGCTCTAATTCTAATCTTTAATCCCGTGTCTATCAAAAATTTGTACAACTCTCCTATAGGAAGTTCAAGATTCTCTTTAGGGACTATCAAAAATACTCTTTTTCCACTTCTACTACAAATTTCTTCAACGAGCTCCTTCTTTAGTGATATTGGATGACCGACAGGTTTGTGGCCACAAACAGGACATTTATTAATTCGCGAGATATTTACTTCCTCAAACGTCATATATTTTATATCAAAATATAGCAATTTATTCATGAGTAGTGGTTTCTCCCCTAGGATTACCCTAATGGATTCAGCCACTTCTATACTTGCTATTATACCTATGATTGATGGGTGTACTCCCGCCGTCGCGCAATTTGGCAGGCCTTCATCGTCGATGCCCCCATAAAAACATTCAAGACAGGGAGTTTTATCTGGAATTATTGTGGAAACGTTGCCAAAAGTAGTTATGACCGATCCAAAAATGTAAGGTATCTTAAGCTTAATGCATGCTCTATTTATGGCATAGCGGGTACTCATGCTGTCTAATCCATCAACAACTATATCAACACCTTTTAGCAATTCTTCAGCATTCTTCATATTCAGGGAAACGGGTAAAGGCTCGATGTCGATGTAAGGATTTAATTCTTTAAGTCTATTAGCAGCAACTTCAACTTTGGGGTAGCCTATAAATTTAGGACCATACAAATGTTGCCTCTGTAAATTGGATAGTTCCACGATATCTCGATCGATAAGGCGCAAATGTCCAACACCCATCGCAGTCAATTGTGTCGAAATTGGGCATCCAAGTCCACCCAAGCCTACCAGACATACCTTGGCATTCTTAAGTTTTAACTGACCGTCATATCCTATATCCCTGAGAACTATTTGTCTCGAATAGAATTCTATTTCTTTATCTGAAAGTTCCTCTTTACGTGCATCCATTTCACTTAACTTTCCTAATAAAAAATCGAACTTTACCATCATCATTATTGAACTGAAGAATTTCGTGACCCAAACTCCTCATCAAATTTTTTATGTCCTTCTCAGCTGCTGGGTCGTCAGCTATTACCTCTAGGATTTGCCCTACCTGCATCTTGTCAATTTCTATTCGTGTCTTTATAATTGGTACAGGGCAAAATAATCCTAAACAATCTAATTTTCGATCGGGGTGAAAATTTCCGGACAAAGTTTTTCCACCTCAAGTAAAAGAAAATATAATGTAACGCCGTTATGAATTTTTCTTAATGCTTCTGCAAAATTCTCACAAATGAGTTGTTAAGCACGCTATTAGCTTGCCCGCATTATAGCTTTGATCAATCCAATGAGGTATCTTATTTCTTCAACGCATTTACCCCACTGCCAGTAGGTTTTCGATAAATCCAGTTTATAAGCGGCAGTACCAATACGAGATACGCAAAATGAACGATCAATCTAGCCCATTCGGCCGCGACAGTATACCCAAACATCACCGCAAATATAGACCCTACTGCGCCTTTATGATGAAACGGGCTGTCACTTGCTATATCCAAGGCATAAGCGTTTTCACCTAACCAGCCAAACTCAATCTCGATATCTTCAGAATATTCTATCAGTTCATGTACTCCATAACCAGCTAAGCCGCCTGCTAAAAGCACAAGCAAAATACTTGTGAAATAAAAGAAACTTCGTATGTTAATCCTCATACCGACAACAAATATTACGTAAGCTAAAGCCAATGAAGCAAGTGCCCCAAGAAAAGCTCCAATTAAAGTGCTTATAACATCATCAACTAAGAAAGGAGTCAAGAAAAGCGCAGTTTCAAGCCCTTCTCGGAATACTATGATGAACGAAAAAGAAGCTAAGGAAATGGTTGCACCTCGAGTTACAATGGAAATTAATCGTCTTTCCACGACTGTTTTAATTTCTTTTCCTTTTGTGACCATCCAATAAATCATGGAAGATAATACAAAAACAGCAACGATAGCTGCTACTCCTTCAAACAATTTTTTAGTAGGTCCTGCAAGACTCCCGTATATTAGCCAGATAGAAGCTCCAAAAATCAGACTTGCAGCGATTGCTAGGTAAACACCATACCAAGCATAGCGTATCAGTGAAATTCTATTTGTTCTCGCTAAATAAGCCAGAATTATGGCTACTATAAGAGCTGCTTCAAATCCCTCCCTAAAAGTTAACAAAAATTGACCTATCAAAATAATCACGAATTTGTTGCATCCACGCTAAAAGATATAATAATATAAGTAAAAAGTAATTCCGAGTAGCAATGCAATGAGCCACAAGATAGCAGTGGATCTCATCCACGAGAGTATCCTTATTGGATTTTTGAAAAAAATGTTATACCCAATATCTAAGCAAGCCCTCCTGTAGCAATGTGAATCCAAGTTATTCGTGGGCCTGACTTACTGAATTTTTCAACTAGCGCGCGTGCTTCCTCTTTTATCTTATATTACGGCAAAATTTTCTTTCAGAAAATCGCAGAGATGAGTTTAGAAATTTAGAGAACGACCGCATTTATCACAGAAGCGCGCTTTTTCAATAATGGAATTCCCACAATTCCAGCAGTATTTCGCAGTTGATTTTCTGCTAGCCATGACATCTGAATGAGGATGGTGGACCATTGGTTTTGGAGGTTTAGACATTTCTGCATGACAAGGAGGTTGTGTTGTAGGTATCGCAGATTTAAACATTTCCGCAAGTTCCTCAGGTGGTGGGTGGACCATTGGTTTTGGAGGTTTAAACATTTCAGAAGGCGGTAAATTAATATATACCTTCCCTGCTTCAATCTTTGTCTCATATGTCTGAAGATCAAAAGTCTCAATATTATTCATAATTTCAATCATATTCCTACACTTTTTCAGGAAATCTAACGGTAACTTCTTAATCATCTCTTCTGGAATGCTCATCTTAGGATTTGAGGCTTTCTTACCCGAAGTTACATTATATTTTGCGTGACAAAGTGAACATTCAATAATCTTGTCTTTAAGCACACCCATGTGAAGAGGTGCATTCATATATGGGCATCGATCTTTAAATGTGTAGAATTTACCATCAACATTGGTAACAATAAATTTTTTTTCTCCAGACCCGACAACCTTCATTTGTCCTTTTCCAACATCCTTAGTATTTGCGACTTTAAGCCATCCCATTTCTATATAATCCCTACTTTTAAAATAAATAATCCTTTATCTATCCCTCACACTGCTCTTCTATACTTTATTGGATATGACCATTCTCTAAGACTTCTATTCCTTACAAAAGCACGAGTGGGTAGAGCGCCCGCGCGCGCTTGCGAAAATAGGCTTAATTGCGGATGCTGTCGGCCGAAATCAATGAAATGATCATGGAACTACCATAAACCATATTTAGTCATGAGCCAAAATTCATTTCCGTCAGGATCTTTGAACATGGCATATTTTAGATTCTCATCCCATTCAGATCCCCCAAGCTCCCTGGTGAATTCGACACCTCTTTGTTTTAACTCTTGACAGGTGCTTTCAATATCATCAGCGAAGAATAGGATTCCTGTATTACCTGGTTCAAGAGGGAAACCCGAGCATAAGTGAATGCCAGAAGATGAACCTGATGGGGCTACGACAATCCAATTTTGTTGATCATCTTGGACTTCGAAGCCTAGTTTATCTCTATACCATTCCTTGGCTTTGTTTTCATCAGATACTACAACAGCTACACTTCTAAATCTTTTAATTGTCATTTTTTCATCATTACCACACATACCACATACTATTATATAAATATATCTCAAAAAGATATATCTTTTTATGAGTTAATTTGCGCTAAATATTTTTAGAGATATATTGGCGTGTCAAAAAAATTTCATTTAACAGGGATTAATCCACTTTACGAGGATCTAATAATCGACATAGATGCTAAGTATATCCACGAAATTAAATATGAAAGAGGATTTTTGAAGAATTTATGCTTGGTGTCGGGGTCATGAAGAAGTAGGTAATACGCTTCAGTAGATCAACATGCGGTTCTTCGACGAATATAGTTTGTGTTTATGAGTACATTAGTGCTCACACTCACACACACTTGAGAATAACGCGACTAATGCACGTAATTAGATAAAGGGAAATATTCTATTTAGCATGCTATGAATTGTTTTCCTGAAGATCCATCCCGATTGCCCAATTACCCTCGAAAATAATGACAGTAATTATAATATGTATATCAAATCTATTTCGGCGATTGTGTATTCTACTATCAAGTTTTTAAGCGCGTCATAATTCGTTTAGTCGATATTATATCGTTTATATAAAAAGAACCAAGAAACTAATTCCTTATATTCATCGATCTAAATTAGAATTAGGATACGCGTCTGCTTTTTGGCAAATCTTACTCAAGAGCCAATTACCTTTTTCATATGAACAATGATAATTTAGTGCGCGCTACATAGCCGTACTCCTCTATAATACCTTACCCTATTCTTGTGAACGTGAACCACTCCTTATCAAAATATGTTTTACAGATTCTCATCTCTCATTTTTATAGGATTCAGCGCAGTGTTTGCAACAAAAGATGGTCCTCCTTCCATTTATTGTCTCAATGTACCCACCCTCGTATACCTTACACCCGCAATGAGCGCAGACATTTAAGCTTGGCTCGATGGCGGTTGAAATGAGTTTAGCAAAGCGTTTGAAAAGTCTTTCGCAAAGCTTTTCTCCCTCTTCCGTTAACTCATATATTTTCTTATTCTTTTTTCCTATGGGCTTTACAGTGCATTTCACGAGGCCTTTTTGCTCGAGATGTCGTAAGAAGGGGTAAACTATGCTTGGGCTGATCTCTTTTCTCACTCTCTTCCTAAATCTATTAAAGATGCTGTAGCCGTGGCATGGACCTTCGTAGAGTATTTCAAGTATATAGAACCGTGAGAAATCCAAAACGAATTCATCAATATCTGAAACGCTCATACCATTATACCTCTCAAATAGATATATCATAAAACGATATATTTATATCTTTCTTCAATATTATGCTTGAAACAAAGTGCGCTAATGAAATTTTGGACTTGTGAAGCAAAAATGGCAAAAGATCCTATTTGCGGCATGTATGTTGATGAGGAGAATCCCCCATTCAAGAAAAAGATCAGGGGCCGCATGTACTACTTCTGTAGCGAAACATGCCTAAGGACTTTCG
>CAYFUV010000176.1:0-12228 GCA_964346435.1 uncultured Candidatus Bathyarchaeia archaeon
CTTCCCATTTCCGATTACCTCATCGGTAAAAGTAAAAGTCCGCTTTTCTTCTAGGGATAAAAAAATAATAATAGAAGAACGCTAGGCAGATTGGTCGCACCAAGGTACCCACACACACATAAATATAATGTAATGCTAGTGATTAGATTAGAAATAAAATTTGAGAAAGAATCTACCAAAGAATTATACTGCCAATCAAATTGGCGCCATTGCTTGTTTACTCGCAGGCAGTCTTTGGGCAGTCGCGGCCATTGTAATTATCCTCCTAACAGGGAGTCAAGCAGCATCTTCTTTGATGGTTTTCGCTATACTGGAAATCATAGACTGGATAGGTATTCCGCTGTACATTAAGCGAATCAGATGGAGTTACATTTTGATAATAATTGTGTGGATCATTAGTTTAGTTGGACTCGTAGCGTTGCCTGGTACGCCGCCATGGTACACGTTCTCTTACCCAGCATTCCACTTCTCAATAGCCATATTCTATTTGGTATCACTAGCTGGCATATACTTCAGCTACAAATCTTATCAAGAGCTAAATAGCTAAAATCTTGCTCTAACATTCTCCTTATGGTTTTTTATATATGCGCACGATAAATATTCCTTTGGAATCTTCCTCTATCTCCTTCCTATCTATCTTTATCCGATTACATATATGAGATGAGTCGCGTTATTTGTGTGTGTGTGTGTGTGAGTACCTTGGTGCGGGTATCTGAATTTGAACTTTTTTATTGTAGTCACACATAAAGGATAGCATGTGTCATTAAGATCTAAAATAAAAGTTGACAGAATCAATTAATTTTATCTCATTAGGACAGAAATATATGTGCGCGTTGGAAAGCTAAAATTAAATATTTAACATTGCCGTCTTCATTAAATAATTAAAAATGTATTTTAGATTTTTTTTGCGTCAAGATCAAATCAAAGCTACTGCTAACGAGCATCATATTCATAACATTCAAATTCGGGTTATTAATGAAACTACACTGAACAAAGAATAAGAGAATGAAGCTGAATGCATAGCGATTCTATTTCACAATTTAAATTAAAACGTCTATTAGAATCCCTCACTTCAAAAGAAGGGCGTGGAACAGAACTTATTACTCTTTATATTCCTCCAGACCGTCAAATACATGAAGTTATCGCTAATCTTAGAGAAGAACGTGAGACCGCTTCCAACATAAAATCTAAAACTACCAGAAAAAATGTTCAAGATGCTATTGAGAAAGTCTCCCAAAGGTTAAAGCTGTTTAAGAAACCTCCGGCTACCGGACTCGCGATATTCTGTGGGGCAATACCGCAAAATGGACCAGGCTCAGAAAAGATGGAGCTTTATACCTTCGTTCCACCTGAGCCAATAAATGTTTACTATTATCGTTGCGACAATCGCTTTCATTTAGAACCTTTGCAAGATGAGCTTAGAGAAAAAGATACCTATGGAATAATATTGATAGATGGGAATGAAGCCACAATAGCTACTTTACGTGGAAGACGCATGGAGATATCGAAAGAGATGACCTCAGGAATTGCAGGGAAACATAGAGCTGGAGGACAGTCCGCCAGAAGGTTCGAAAGGATTAGAGAGGCTGAGGTGAATGAATATTTCAAAAGGGTCGGCAGTAACGCAAATAAGATTTTGGAGAAGATTTCGGACCTAAAGGGAATAATCATCGGCGGACCAGGACCTACTAAATTAGATTTCCAACTAGGAGAACATTTGAACTATATGCTAAAGGAAAAGATCATTGCTACATTAGATACCTCATATGTTGGGAAGAGTGGAGTTGAAGAAATTGTTCAAAAAAGTTCAGAAATTCTGCGTGGCGTAAGATATGCAGAGGAAAAACGTTTGGTTCAGAAATTTCTATACGAACTTGGTCACGAGACAGGGCTTGCAATATATGGCGAGGAGGATGTCAGAAAAATTATCGCTAGCGGAATTGTTGAAGTTTTATTACTTTCTGAAAAATTGAATACATTGCATGTAAAAGTAAGTTGTAAAAACTGTAATTATCATAAGGATGAGCTTTTAGAACCCCATAAAGTTCTTAACTTCGAGAAGCAACTTCTTGAAACCAAATGTCCTAATTGTTCAAATTTAACTCTAGTCGTAGAAGAGAGTAAAGATTTACTCTCAGAATTTTTGGATATGGCTGAAAAATCTAATACAAAAGTTGAGATCATATCACCTGAAATAGAAGAGGGCGTTATGCTTGAGGAATCCTTTGGCGGAATCGCCGCTATATTGCGGTACAAAGCATAATAATTCTTTCTTAAAGTAAAAATTTCTAGACTCTAAGGTGGTCTTCATCGCCTCTATGAAAATAAAAAAAACCGATCATAGCACAGATATTTATAAATTAGATAAGGAATTTGCAAATTTTGCAAGAATCGTAGGAAAAACAAAGAAATTGCGTAGAACAGGATGGAGGGCAAAAGCCAAAATCGAATTCTGTGAAACCATTGCCGAACACATGTATCGCGTTGCAGTTCTTGCAATGGTTATGAGCGATAAAAAGAATTTCGATACTGAAAAAGTTTTAAAAATGAGTCTGTTGCATGACCTAAGCGAAATCATCGCAGGAGACCTAACGCCAAAGGAAAAATTAAAAATCGGTATTAGAAATTCCTTAAGAAAGGAAGAGGAGGCTCTGAAAAACATTCTCATTAACGTCCCAAAAGACATAGCGGAGAATTATTTAAAATTATGGAAAGAAATTAATCTAGGTAATACAGAAGAAGCGAAATTAGTAAAGTCAATTGATAAACTAGAAATGGCAATTCAAGCAATTGAGTATATAGATGAGGGTTATGATAAGAAAAAATTAGAACAGTTCATCAAAAGCGCAATTAATGATATAAAAGATAAGGAATTATTAAGAATTCTAAAGAATTTTAGCTAGATATTTATGCCAAGATAAGTGGGCTCTACAATCGGTGGGCGAATAGACTATGTTTAATATTAATATTAAAGGTGAAACAATCAATAAAATTAGCTCTTATGTTAATCAACCTCACGAGCAAATAGGGGTTCTTATTGGAAAATTCATAAATGGAGAATTATGGGTTAACGAAGTCATTAACGGTACTTCAGATGCGGGTAAATCTTACTCTATGTTTTCACAGGAGTTGCTAGCTGAGGTCGCTGATGATATAGTAAACGGTAGAATAGATGGAAGCATAGTAGGCTGGTATCATTCTCACTTAAATGGTGGAATTTTTATGTCTCCAATAGATATCGAAACTCAGCGTAAGCTTCAGCAATTTTCTCAGTATATCATTTCAATAGTCGTGGATGTAATAACTCATCAATTTGGAATTTTTGTTTTTGACCCACAATCCGGACCCGTACAGATTCCTTCTGAGTTCATTAATATTATTTAATTCTGAATAAGTTCTGCAATTAGTGCGCGCTACAAAATGAAGGCTTGCGCTATGACATAAGCCTGATTTAGGATGCAATTGAGAAAAAATTGTGATGATAGCCTCTTTGAGGCACTTCAAACCTCGGGTTCCTTGAAATTTACTGATACATTGATTTCAAATAACCTTTTTTGTTTTAAAAAACTCCCCAATTGATCCAATTTCGATGGAGATGTCTTAGCAAGTTTCTCATTCTCTTCCGAATCAAAATCGATATCGGTCCTGCGTTCAACCTCTGAAGATATTTTATCTTTTGCTACTGGAGTAGCGATATCTAAATCAGATTCAGAGATATTTCCCGATTCGAGTTTATTCGATAAAGCACTATATTCCTTGTACGCATGCTGTAGAAGGGATAGTTTTGCGCTTATGTCGTCTGTGATGTAAAAGGCACTCAAAGAAATTGTGCATCCCAATAGATTGCTTATAACATCCTGCTTGGGCTCTTTACTCATAATACCACTCAATTATAATGTTATGGATATCGAATATAATCCTATGTTTATGGTGGAGTTGCGCTCTAGAAAAAAGTAAGTTTTACGGTTACAAACGCATATAATTTCCATTTCCCTGAAGGAGACAGTTATTTCATCGTTAGCTTTTACATTAATTAGGTTCCTTAGCGCGAACTAAAGAATGCATGAAAGGTATTGACAAGCTTAATCCAGAGTCATAAAAATTCCTGTTGACTGTCGGGCGATAAGAATTATCTTCTTAAACTCTTCTACCACGCCTTCCTCCAGGCCTACGGGTACCATCATGAGGAATTGGCGTAATGTCTTCTATTCGCCCAATTCTAAAACCAGACCTCGCCAGACCCCGAATGGCTGCTTGTGCGCCAGGGCCTGGAGTCCTTGCACCATGACCTCCAGGAGCTCTTACTCTTATATGAATAGCGGATATTCCCCTGTCTCTCGCTTGTTTAGCAGCCGCAATCGCTGCTCGCATAGCTGCGTATGGAGAGCTTTGAAGCCTTGCTGCCTTAACATGCCTCCCGCCAGAACTGATGGAAACAGTCTCAGCACCTGTCAGATCTGTAATATGGACTATCGTATTGTTGTATGAGGAGTATACATTCGCTATGCCCCATTTTTCACCTTTTTTCTCAGAGAACTTACTTACCCTCCGTGGAGATCGATTAAAATCTGTAACAAGACTGAAGGCTATTTAAATTTTTATTTTACAATCTCAAGGTTCCTTTCAATAATTGTCTGCTAAGTATGTTATAGACAGAATTTTAAAAAAAATAAAATCATGTGCTCTCTTGAGAGAACCATTTCGCTTTATTACTTTCTGAGAAGTATTGATCCTCCTATTGTCTTGTTACTTGTTCCTATTCTTCTGAAATATTCGACATCCTTAAAATTTTTATGTCTGCTGGGCTCTTTACAACTTCAGAAATCCTATCGCCTATCAAGCATTTTATCTTTTTACTATCAGCGATATCCAATAATCTTTGTGTTACAATCCCATCGAAAAGTACTGTATGCACCCCTTCAGTTCGGGAAAGTTTATCAGCTAGCTCGCTAACAGGGAGTCTAGAGATTGGTTTCCCCTCTTCATCAAAAAGAATTGCTTCGAGGGTCCCTTTTAATTGCTGCGCTGCTTCAAAGATGTCTTTTTGAATAGGAATTTTGACCTCAATCGTATCTTTATCCTTAGATATCTGCTCTGAAGGGATTCTTTCTCTGAGACATCTCATTATTTCCTTCGGGGTAAGTTCTTCTACCTCTTTGCCGGATGGTGCACGAGCAACATAGTCTAACTCTGCGACTTGCGTTAGCTCTTTCAATATCAAGTCACCGCCTCTGTCCCCGTCTAAAAAAGCGGTAATTTCCCTTTCTTTGGCTAAGTTTATTATTGTTTTAGGAATCTTGGTTCCATCCAGACCGATTGTATTCTTAATTCCGCATTTTAGAAGATTGACCACATCGGCCCTTCCTTCGACTACAATTATTGAACTATTTGTCGCAACTTCTGGACCAGCGGGCAGATCCTCCTCACCATAACTAATTACCTCCCCAACTTTTATGGACTCGGAAACCTCTTTGAGTATTTCTTCAGTACTTGGCGTAACCTCGACAACCCAATTCCTTAGAATTTCCTTCGCTTTATTCGTTATTGCTTTTCTTTTATCTTCTCTTTCGTCCATGAAATCTCCAAGAGTAATTTTAGCGGCGCATGGCCCTATTCTATCGACGCTTCCAATAGCAGCTGCAATTAGGGCAGTTGAAGCTTTATCTAGACTAGATGGGATAACTATTTCGCCTTTCGTTTTATCTCCTTTTGATTCAATTTTAATATTTATTCTGCCTATACGGCCACTTTTTTGAAGTTCACGTAGATCTAGATCTGGACCAAATAGACCCTCGGTTTGACCGAAAATAGCTCCTACCACGTCAGATCTTTCTACTACTCCTTCGATTTCAAAATTAGCCTTAATAACATACTTAGTAGTAGGTACATACTTTCCTTCATCTTGCAGGGTAATCATCCTCCTTTGAATTTTGCAAATTATGAAGTGACATGTAATACTAGCGCGTCTGCGCTAAATTAGTATGGAATACTCGTTCATTACCTTTTGAAACGTTTAAACATTGTGTTTATTCAACACAACTTCCATATGCTTTGAGGCTAAACTTTTTTAGCCAATGGTTTATATTGATAAAAAACCTAAAAATAGGTTGTTTATAGGCAATTTTATATATTTTCAATCTATATTAAGGACCATGTCCTTTTCTCCCGAAGATTGGCTTCGGCATCATAACGATGCTTACAAGAGAATTTGGCATTCCTTTGAGAGTTGGTTGGAAAAGAAACAGCTTTCCTGGCAAGAAGTTCTTGAAAAAGAACCAAAGGAGATGCGTAACCTCGTGGAACAATACTTGACTGAAATAGCGCCCAAACTCACTACTCGAAGCCTTAAGACCTACTATGCGGTTGTTCGTTCCTTCTTCACCTACAATGATATTGTCCTCCCAAAAGTTAGGTTCAATCTCCTTGGCGGAAAGCAATTAAACATCGCCCGATTAACGCCCGACATTATGCGGGAGCTAATTCTCGCTGGAAAGTTGCGAGATAGGTCTTTTCTGATTTTTAAGTTTCAAAGTTTGCAGGACAACGAAAGGATGCTGTGGATTAACAAGAATGCTTGGCCGCAATTGAAGTCACAGTTGGACGAAGGTGGTTGGAGGGACCGCAACGGGGGGCTTTGGGAGAATGTTTTGAGAATCGACATTCCCTTGGAACGGAAGGGGAACCCTCGACCTTATTCTTGTTTCGTGGGTAAGGACTCGGTAGATTCACTACGGAAGCATTTGAACGTTCAAAGGGATTTTAACTTGATTTGGAAGGGTTTGAACGCAAAGTCCAGCATGATGGGGATGATGGTCAGGCTTTGCCGAAGAATCGGGGTTGTTTCGAGAGAAATTCCTAAAACAAAAGGAATTCGTTACGGCTTCAACCTTCACGAAATGCGGGACGTTTCGAAGAGCCTTTGGCATGAGTCTGGTGCGGACTTGAATGTTTGGAAGTTCTGTGCTGGACAGACTGTTGATCCTCTAGGTTACGACAAGATTTATACATTAAGCCCAGATTTTGCGGTAAAGGAGTTCAAGAAGGCGGAGCCTTATCTCAATATCATTAGCAAAACTCAAGGTTCCATTGAAAGCGATCAAAGAATAAAAGAACTTGAAAAGCGTATGAAGCAGATGGAATACGTTATTGCTAAAAAAGTCTACGTAAAAGATGAATAATTGCATGTATCGCGATTATACTTTCACTTTTCTCTGCGTATAGCATCGGCTCTCTTCACTCCTTATATATCTCCATTGAGGATTTCTTTTTTGGCTAGGTAAACGTTATTTTTTAGATATATTATAAAACAGGTTTCTGTTACACTTGTGCTTAAAAAAAGCTTATGCTTAATTTCTAAACATGTGGGCGCAATTGGGATTTTAATCGTACTTATTGGGTTAGTGTTATTTTCAGGAACTTATATCTACAGAAGTGGCTTAGAACGAAAAACAGGAATTAACATGTTTTCGGGGTCACCAGAAGATGTTAATAGCATAAGAAATACAGAACTTTTTCTTGATATTTCTGATAAAAATTTAAAAATTGTATTTTCATAAAATATCGGGTTGGATGAATATGGCCGGTATCAAATTAAAGGATGTCTCGAAACATTTTGGAGAAGTCAGGGCGGTTGACGATGTTACCCTTGATATTAAGGATAAAGAATTCATAACTCTTCTCGGTCCATCTGGCTGTGGTAAGACAACAACATTAAGACTAATCGCCGGGTTAGAGACCTTAACAACTGGCGACATATATATTGGTGATGGTCTTGTTAATGATTTGCCTCCCAAAGACCGTGATATAGCTATGGTCTTTCAGAGCTATGCGCTCTACCCGCATATGAACGTATATAATAATATGGCATTTCCGTTGAAAGTTCGCAAGATTCCTAAAGACGAGACCATGAAGAAGGTTAAATACGCTGCGGATTTGCTTGGAATAGGAGAACTTCTTGAACGTAAGCCTAAACAGCTCAGTGGCGGTCAAAGACAGAGAGTTGCACTAGGTAGGGCAATTGTACGTAGCCCAAAAGTCTTCTTGATGGACGAGCCATTGAGCAATCTGGACGCCAAACTGCGAGTTTATATGAGAGCCGAGCTAATACGCTTGCAAAAAAAACTCGCAACAACTCTTATCTACGTAACGCATGACCAAGTTGAAGCAATGACGATGTCAGATCGAGTATCGATAATGAATTTTGGAAAAATTCTGCAGGTTGATTCACCCCATTCGATTTATAAAGAACCCGTAGACACATTTGTAGCTGGCTTTATTGGGAGTCCGCCCACGAACTTTATCGATTGTTCATACTTCGAGAAGAAAGGTAAAGCCTATCTGGATGCAGGACAATTCAAAATAGAAATAACGAAATTCAAGGACATAGTCGAAAAGAAGGCAAAGGACTCTGAGCTGATTCTAGGCGTAAGACCTGAAGATGTTAGAGTCCATAAAGAAAAGGCGAAAGGGGAAGTTATAGATTCTGAAGTATATGCAGCTGAGCCTCTTGGTGCAGAAATAATAGTCACATTGAAGACAGGAGAAAATTTGGTCAAGGCAAAAGCAGGCCCAGATTTCAAAGCCACAATAGGCGAAAGAATGTACATCACGATCAATAAAGAAAAAATGCATATATTCGATAAACCAACTGGCGTAATGATTATATAATGGCTTATGCGTAAGTTCGACCATTTAATCTCGCGCCCTCAGGATGAGATAGTGCGCATGTAGCTTAACTGCTTAACAAGCGATGAAATAATTATGTTATCAGAACCTGTAGTTTTTCAAGAAATAGCATTGGACCTGATAAATCCTAACAATTTCAGACTAAGACCCATTGATGAATCGATCATCGTTAGCCTGATGAAGTCTATAGAAAAAAAGGGTTTACTACAACCGATAATGGTTAGGCCACAAAAAGAAGGTAAATATGAAGTAATTTTTGGTTTACATAGGGTTGAAGCAGTTAAAAGGTTAGGAATTAAAAAAATAAAAGGAATTATAAGAAATGTCGATGATGAAGAGGCTTTCCTATTAGCTATTAACGAGAATATTCATAGGAATGTTTTTTTAAATCCTTTAGAAGAGGCAAAAGGTTACTTAACTCTTATTAAAAAAGGGTGGACAATGACGCGAATAGCAGATTCCATAGGTAAAAGCGACAATTATGTGAGTGACAGAATAAAACTAATAAAGCGGTTAAATCCTGAAGTAGCGAAGATGATAGGTCCCCCAGGAAGCACAATTACGACTTCACACGCAGAACTTTTAACCCAAATAGATGATAAGGATGAGCAATTTGAATTCGCCGAAATTATCGGCAGGAAAAGACTTAGTGTTCATAAGCTAGAATCTATACTGTATGAAAGAAAAAGGATGAAAAAAGAAAAAATGGATATGAGCCTGATTGAATTGAATAGAGGGATGTTATATTCCCTGAACGAGAGAGTTTCCTTAATTTCCGAAAAAAGTTATAATATGCTTATAAACAATTTTAGAGGGGATATCCGATCATTGGCAAGTGAAATGGGTGGATTCGCACATGCTCGCCATAAAACCTATTCTAATCCTAAAATAGATCTTTGGAATAAGAAAGTGAATATGATCAAACATTGGAATAGACGTACAGGACTGGGAGAGATACAATTCCTTGGAAAATCGATAACTGTCAACTATCCAATTATCAAAAATAAGATTTGGTGGAAATATTATCTTGAAAGTTTTCTCAAAGTAAAGCTCAAGAGATTAAAGTCTACACCCAGTAAATTTAGTTTCGGAATTTTGGAAAACTATTAGCTAAAACCTCATTAAATCTCGCGTGCGGCACGAGCGCCATCTTTTTGTAAGAAGCTTTCATAATGTGATTTTATCTTTTCTATTAATTAATCGACTTAACAAAAATTCTTAATATACGAATTATTATGATACCATTCATAACTAGACATTAATTGGAGTGCGAATAAACTGTCTTTTTGGTCTGAAGAAAGAAAGATTCCAAAGAAATATATCTTGAAAGCAGGCGAAGGAAAGAAGAAACAGAAAGATGAAGTAATTGTCGGCGGTACGAGCGCTAATTATAAACGCATGCAACCAAGTACACTACTGATTTTTCCAGAGACTGGATTTGGTAATCGGGAAGTAAGTCTGCAGATGAGTGAGCATCCTCCAGGTGCTGAGAGCCTGATGCATGTGCATAACAATGAATGGATTTCATACGTTATTGAGGGGAAAGGTATTTTCTGGGTTGATGACCAACAATTCGAATTCGAAGAAGGAGATGCAATATTTGTGCCCCCAAATGTTCCGCATAAATGGAAGAATACAGGAGATAAAACTTTAAGAAAAGTTGTTTTCAATTCTCGCCTTGGTTCGATCTTCCCTGGAACTCAAGAAGGAGAAGATAAAGAAAAGCCTCTAAATATATCTATACCTAAAGCTAAAATGCTTGAATTTGAAAAAAAATAAAGCAATAGTTACTCATCGTTATCTATTTTGATGAATCCTCAAAATGCTAATGTTAGAATCAACGAGAAGTCCAATTAGCTATTGGATTATGGGTTGATCGGTGTTCAAATACTTTTCCACGGATAGCCTGTTTCTCCTAGAAAAACTAATAACTATCCCTTGATGGCTCCAAGGGTCAGGCCTTTTATCAATCTTTTCGCTACAAAGAAGGAAATTATAATCGTCGGGGCGATCATTATTGTTGTAAATGCAGCCATTGGACCAAACTCTATACCTTCCTCAGTAAAGAACCCATATGCCACGATAGGTAAAGTTTTTGCTTTACGACCGATGAGGAAAAATGCGACTGCGAAATCATTCCACGCCAAAATGTATGAAAAAAAAGCTACTGCTGCCAATCCGGGTACGATAAGTGGAAGGGTAATCTTCAAAAATGAACCTAGAGGAGTACAACCGTCCACCTTAGCAGCTTCCTCCAAGTCTGGCGGTATCTCGTCAACAAACGCCTTCAGCATCCATACAGCAATAGGTGAGTTAAGCGCGGTATAAGTAATTATAAGCGCCAATAGGTTGTCGTAAAGGCCTATTTGCCTATATATTATCAAAAGGGGGATAGTGAGAGCTATAGGGGGTATCATTCGGAAAGCTAGTATCGAAACGCCTAGTGCTTTCTTCCCCCTGAAATTATGCCTTGAAAAGGAAAATGCCGCTGGAATTGACAATGCAATAGAAAAAACTGTTGTGACGGATGCAGCAATCAAGCTGTTAGGTAAGTAAGACTGAAAAATAAGGGCTCCTCCCCACTTTATATTTGTGAAAAGCTCAATCCAGTTCGATAATGTAGGCGGTATAGAGATGAGGACGGGGGGAATTCCATAGGCTTCTACAGGTTTCTTAAATGAGGTCAAAATTACCCAAACAATTGGAAATGTTGAGAATAAAAAGAATATTAGGATAATAGACCTCGCAGCAAGGCCAATCATACTAAATTTCCAATCTATAGAGCGCATATTCTCACCAGGTCTCAACACCTTTATAGATCATGTATATGAAACAAGAAGCGACTATCATAGTGATTATGAGTAATATTAGAGAGAAAGCAGCACCGACTCCCAAATCGAATATTCTATAAGCTACCCATGTTATGTAAACACCATATGTCGTAGCAGAAAAATTGGGTCCCGTACTTCCTACAGCAAGCCAAATTGTTTCGAATGTCCTCATTGTAAAAGCAGTTCTGAAAAGCAGCACTATGGCTATCATCGGCTTTAACCAAGGAATTGTGATCTTTGAAAATTGTTGCCATGCTGATGCCCCATCCACTCTTGCGGCCTCATATTGCTCAATAGGTATTGCAGATAAACCGGCTAGAAAAATCAAGATTGCGAAACTAGTATGTTGCCAAACATCAATCAAGATGGCCGATATTATAGGCCAAGGGGGATCTGTAGTCCATGGAATTGGTGAAAGCCCTGGCAGAACCTCAAGAATATAGTTGAACAAGCCGTATGACTCAACGACAAAAAACTTCCATGTTAATCCCGCGACAGCCGGCGCAATTATCATTGGAACTAACATGGCTACTGTAAGGAATGTTCTACCTTTTGTTTCTCTATTCAAGGCAAGTGCTACGGCAAGCCCTAATAGCAATTCAAGTACAACAGCTCCTACTACAAGGAAGACGGTATTTTTCGTTGCTATATAGAAGGCGGGGTCGGAAAATATTTTCTCATAATTCTTGGTGCCTACCCATGGGGCTTCTGG
>CAYFUV010000177.1:0-2050 GCA_964346435.1 uncultured Candidatus Bathyarchaeia archaeon
ACAACAGGCGCATCTTTAAAATGGTTTATGGAAAATTTCGGGGGCAACTCAAAAATTAAAGATGATTACGAGAATGATATTTACAAACGATTAGAAAAAGCGGCAATCACGATTCCAGCTGGCAGTGAAGGATTATTTTTCTATCCGTATATGAGTGGCGCCCACGCTCCTTTTTATAATGATCATGCGAAAGGAGTCTATTTGGGATTTACACTTAGACATGGGAAGGCCCATTTCGTTAGATCCATTTTTGAGGGGATCGCCTATCAATATCCACAAACACTTAATCTCCTTGGAAATTTGGGCGTTGAGATTAACGAGATTAGGATGGTAGGGAGAGAGACCATGAGCGATTTTTGGAATCAACTAAAATCTGATGTAACTGGAGAAGTTATCGAAATTCCAGATGTTAAGGATTCTGCTGCACTTGGTTCCGCTATCCTAGCAGGTATTGGGACGGGTATATATAGCGATGTAAAAGACGCTGTTAAGAAGACGGTTAAAATCGTACGGAAATATAGGCCTGATAGAAAAATAAATAACCAATATAAGATAATTCTAGAAAAATATGAGAGTAATTACAGAATAATAGAGAATACATTTTGATGAATTTTTAATTCATTAGCGCGCGCTAAGAAAGTATGGGAGCAAAATCTTATGGAAAGGTCGCCTGATAAGAAAGTAGAGATGGCTTTGAAAGAGGAATTGGATAAGAGAGGAGTTCTGAGATTAGAACCGTCTTTTGTTGCCAGAGATCATTGGAGAGGATTAAAGCGATTAGGCATTGAGGAAGACTGTATCGGCAAACGCGGTTGGATATGCGAACGTTGGATAGCCTCATGCGTTGAGACCTCCGTAAGCAATAATCCCCATAGGCCCGAAGATGAGGGATTGACATTTATTTCTATACCCAAAAAGGATTTAAAGCTAAGTTTTAAAGACGCATTCCCCCTTTCACCGGAGAGAATGCTTGGAAAAGATTATGCCAAAAAACATGATAATCAATTTGGAGTCTTATCAAAATTACTCGACATAGGAACGCCTATTCCATTACATATACATCCAAGTGAGAAAGATGCTAAAACAATCTGGAATATGAATCCTAAGGAAGAAGCCTACTACTTCGTAGAGTCTGACAACCTTGGGTCTCTTCCATATTCTCATTTAGGCGTTCATCCTTTTGTAGAGCCCAATGACTTTATACCCATTCTTAAAAGATGGAATGATGATAAGACTCTTGACCTTTCTCCAGCATACAGACTAAACCTTAGAGAAGGTTTCCACTTATTCGCCGGTATACCGCACGCACCAGGCACGGCACTTACTTTAGAACTTCAAGAAGAATCTGACATCTCTAATCTCCTTCAACCAGTTGCTGATGGAAAATTGCAATCACGTGAAAGAATGCTGAAAGGATTGAAAAGTGAAGAAGAGGTTCTCGATCTTATTGATTGGAAAAAATCGAAAGATCCGGAATTCTATCAAAAATATCATACGACTGCTGAAGAAATAACAGGAGACGAAGATCGTTCTAAGGAGTATTGGGTTTTCAATCCTAATCGAACAGGAAAATTCAGTGGCAAGGAAATCAGAATTCCGCAAGGAGAAACATACGAAAGTGTTGAGAAAGGAGCCTATGTAATATTGGCTTGGAAAGGAAAAGGCGAAATAAATGGAATTAGTATGACAGGTGGTAATCCGGATCTTGACGAATTTTTCGTTAGCTTTGAAACCGCTACAACGACGCATAAAGTAACAAATGTTGGAGAAGAGGAATTGGTTTTCTACAAAATATTTGGACCAGACGTTAACATAGCTCCAATAATATATGATTGATAATTTGATGAATGTTGTGTGCATACGATAAAAGTTGGTGTTAAAATTGGTGAGATTTGGTATAAATGGTTGGTGTTGGGCATATCCATTCTATGATGAAAAGCAGTTTACTCATGCGATATCGAGAGCAAGAAGAATTGGATATGATGGGATAGAAATTCCAGTTGAAGATCCAGATAAGTTAGATGTAGAGAAATTAAGGAGAACACTTGAA
>CAYFUV010000178.1:0-3986 GCA_964346435.1 uncultured Candidatus Bathyarchaeia archaeon
CCTATCTGTACGGCCTTAAATTTTCTATTTCCTCTAATGCCTCCTCCAATCTTATAGATCAAATCCCGAAGAGTTATCCCCATTGGTACTTCTACTAAACCTGCATGGTTAATCTTGCCGACAAGAGAAAAAATCTTGGTTCCGCTGCTTCTTTCAGTTCCTATGCTTCTAAACCACTTAGCGCTTCTCAGGATTATCTGTGGGATGTTGACCCAAGTCTCAACGTTATTAAGGCAACTTGGTTTATTCCATACACCCTTAACTGCTGTATGAACATACTTTGGTCTTGGTTCACCAACTTTGCCCTCAAGAGACATCATAAGTGCACTGGATTCTCCAGAAACGAATGCTCCAGCACCTCTATGGACTTTGATTATGAAACTAAAGCCTGAGCCTAGAATGTTTTCACCTAGTAAGCCATATTCTTCTGCTTGTTTTATGGCTATAGAAACATTTTCAACCGCTACTGGATACTCTTCTCTCACGTAAATATAGCCCTCATTAGCCCCAATTGCATAAGCTCCTATTATGAAACCCTCAAGAACTTTGTGGGGATTGCCCTCGATTAAGGATCTATCCATAAATGCTCCGGGGTCTCCCTCATCACAATTAACTATTACGCATTTGGAATCCCCGGGCGCATTTCTTGTTGCTTCCCATTTTTTTCCTGTGGGGAATCCACCTCCTCCTCTACCTCGCAAATTAGCATTCTTGATCTCTTCGATCACCTGCTCCGGACTCATTTCAGATAATACTTTGGTAAGTGCGCTATACCCGCCTTGAGAAATGTAATCCTCAATATTCTTTGGGTCGATTTTTGCATTATCTCTTAAAAGTAACCTAAGCTGATATTTGTAAAAGGGAATATCCTCAAGCTTTTTAATAGACTCGCCTGTTGAGGAGTCTTTATAGAGTAACCGTTCAACTACTTGCGAACGCGTTCTATAACCCTCCTCTCAACTAAGATCTTAGAAATTATCTCGGGAATGTCTTCAGGCTTAACCCTAAAGTAGCAGATTTCATTTGGATAGATGATGACCCTCGGTCCAAGCTCACACGAACCTAAGCACCCCGTCTCTTTGATTCCTATATCCTCCTGCAGGCTCTCCTTCTCTAGTTCTGCTTTAAAAGCGTCAACCACTTTTTTTGCACCTAGTGCAATGCAACCCGTGCCTAGGCAAACGGAGATGATGGGTTTGTTTAAGTCTTTTCCAGCTTTAATTTCTTGACGCATCTTCTCAAAGTCTTCAATCGTGAATATTTGCCTAATCTTTCACACCTCCCGGCTATGTGTATAAGGATAATATCCTTTTTACATCGGGCGATTTCAGATTTCCATAATAATCATCATCAACGGTGATCGTTGGTCCGAGTGCACAACAGCCCATACAGTTGACCGTTTCGATACTGAATATGCCATCTGGAGTAGTTTCACCAACTTCTATATTCAGAAGGTTCTGTATTCTGTCGAGGACCATTTCAGCGCCTCGTACTTTACAAGAAGTTCCCATACATACTCTGATTACGTGCTTACCCCGTGGAGCAAGAGAGAAAGCCTTGTAGAATGTTGTTGCTTGATATACTTGATAGAGAGGAATTTTCAGTTGCTTACTTACTTCCAGTAACATTTCTTTTGGAAGCCAACCAAAATCTTTTTGCAATCTCAAAAGGATTTGAATCAACATGTTCTCGTCGTATTGATAATCCTCTATGATCCTATTCACAATCTTGGCAATTCCGAACAATTTAACTGGTTTTTTCTCTTCAGAAAATTTACTTTTTAACTCTCGATCCAACTTTTTACGACGGAAAATCGAAGCCTTAACGCTAGGAATCTTCACTTTATATCTACATTTAGGACAAGTTGCATAATGCTCGTTTTCGCCCTCGTAATTCCATCTATAATCGCAGTGCTGACATTTCAATAATGCCATTAGAATTTATCTACCTACCTACCCAAATACGCGCCCTCGAATACTCTAGGTAGGATTGAGATTTTATATATTATCGCATTATTACATATACCGGTAAATATTAATAATTGAAATATATACATCAAACAAGAGGAGTTTTCTATGGAAAAACGAAGGATTCAACTCGTAGGACGTTCAACTCTCACGGTCTCTTTACCGAATAAGTGGATAAAAGATACTGGCTTGAATAAGGGAGATTTCTTGACTGTAGTCCCTGAGTTGGACGGTTCATTAAGAATAATTCAAGATTCCAAGATTTTAGAAAAAGGAGCTACGAAATCTTGTACAATAAATTCGGATTTATGTCAAGAAAACAACTTACTTGAGAGGGCTATAGTTGCATGTTACATCAAAGGGTTTGACTCAATAAAGATCACGTCATCCTCCAGAATCAGTAAGGAAAATCTACAAGCAATTCGTGATGCAGAGCTTAAGCTAATGGGATTAGGCATAGTCGAGGAGACAGCTCCAACCACAACTCTTCAATGTTCGATTAATCCAGCTATCTTCCCAATAGATTTGGTAATTCGCCGTCTTTATGCTCTATTCTCCACTATGTGTGATGAGAGCATTCAAGCTTTGATAACGTCAAATGCGGAGCTCGCAAAAGAAGCTCAGAGTAGAGAGCGCGAGGCTAATATGATGTATGCGCTGATTCTAAGGCTTTTAAATCAAGCTCAATTAAGCTCTGAAATATCAAAAGAGATTGGCATACAAAAAGCAGAAGACGTGATAAATATGTTCGTTGTTGCGAATGCTTTAGAGAGGATGGGAGATTGGGCATATAAGATTGCAGACGAGGTTTCGAAAATAGAGGCTGCGGGCATAAGGATGAGCGAAAAGATCAAAGCCAGCATAGGAAATTATCATAAGATGATAAAAAACGTTTGTGACGAAGCCATAAAGAGTGAGTTTGCTTTCGATATAGATTTGGCAAATACGGCAATAAATCAATTCAGGATGAATCTGGATAGAAAAGCGAATGAAATAATCGACGACTTGTTGCATAAAAACATATTTCACGGATTTGGGGAATTGAGACAAATTATCTGTGCATTGCGAAGGATTGGTGAAATTTCTGTTACTATAAGCGAAGCTGCGATCGACAGAGCAATAGAAAATAATAAAATGTGCAATAGTTGAGTATCCAGCTAGATATTAGCCCGTGCGCTCACCATCCTAGTAAAAGAATTAGGGATTAAGGACCTAGTGAAATCTGTCCCCTAATGATTGCAGAACCATTAGAATTGTATTCGTCAATTTCTTTATTGATGTGTTCAACCTTAACGAAAGTGCACGCGCTACGCCAAAATTCCTTTTGTCAAAGGATTAAAAATTATGGTTCAAATTTGGATGCTCGCACCAAGGTACACTCCCCCCCCCAGATATACGCGACTCGAACTTGTAAGGAGAAAAAGGAAGGACGTAGTAAGATAGAGGAAGAATGGAAGGATAGAAAGGAAGAGAAAATGCCCAAAAGTTACAAATAATCAAAAACTGCCTAGGATTTACGCCATTTCCTTACGACAAGAATCGTTGAAAAAACTCCGATAAGGCCGATTAAGGCCAAGTAAGGCGCAAGAATCTCGAGCTTGTCGATAGTCTTATAGTATCCTCCGACTGGAGGAGTATCGGAATACCTCAAAAGGAGGGCATCTAAAAGACTGGGAACGGGTGCGTTATAACCAGCTACGTATATATCCGAGCCAACGGCTACGCTTATTGCATCATCAAGCTCTCCCGAGTCATAAAATTGAGTCCAAATTAGGTTTCCATCAGAATCATACTTAAGGAGATAAACGTTTTCTGGATTAGATCCAAAAAGAGTTGTACCAGCTACATAAATATACGATTCTACGGCTACTGAGGTTGACATTTCTTGATCTCCTGAGTCCCATATCCTAGACCACATGAGATTCCCGTCTGAATCGTATTTCAGAAGGAAGACATCACCTAGAGTAATACCAGCTACGTATATATCCGAGCCTACGGCTACGCTATGTGCTAGATCCG
>CAYFUV010000179.1:0-5591 GCA_964346435.1 uncultured Candidatus Bathyarchaeia archaeon
CGGTATGGCAAACGTTTGTCTATCTAAAAAAATTGGATTTCTGGGATCCTTAATCCCTCTGATCCTGGTCTACTATCGCTCGACAGCAAATGCTATTTTGACATGCGCTTTATATTTTAAATCTTATTTTCTTTTACCTCTCCCTTATATCCTAGAGCGTCGATTCCAACGATGTGTTCAACGGTCTTTGCCGCCTCTCTCAATGCTTCTTGTGCGGCATCTTCCCAAGCCTTCTCGGAATTGCCAACTAGTTCTAAGATTTTAATAACGGTCATAGAATCACCTACTAATGAGAATTTAATTTTAGTAGCGTTATTGCTTATGGCTAAATTCCAGCGACTATTAGCGCGAATGCATTTCATGTAACTTAACGATTGGTATCAAGTCGGCTATTGGATCTAATATCCCTGATTCTGGATCATCAGTTTTACAGTCCCATCCGAATAATTCCTTCGCCATGTATGGGTGCTTTCCAACGTACCATTTGATTATTTCTAATTTCTCTTTCGGGTCATCCATGATCTCTACTCTGGGTCTAAATGTTCGAAATCCAAGTTTTACCGATGTCTTATCAGGATTCTTTCGCAGGTTCTTCAACCAGTCAGTTCTCTCTCCACGACTGGAGAAAATATGAATTATACTATCTATACGATGATATTCTAAGGGGGTGATGTATTTCTTACCTGATTTTCGGCCAAAAGTAATAAGTAATAGAAATATTCTGCTAAAACCAAGCAAAGGCAAAATACCAATTCGATAAAGCGGAATAATTAAATAAGAATTTATTATCCTGAATTTTCTGAAAGCTTTCTTCTTTTGCTCAATAGTCCCATATATTAAATCATAAATAATTGTACCAGGGCGTGGTAATTTAGAATCCCTAAGCATCTTTTTCAACCTAATGCAATTATTTTCCGTAATTTAAGACTATAATAATCTCAGATTGAAGTGGACCAACTTGAGGAAAATCTAAATTCTATTTTCTACAATAAATTCTCTGTTAAGATCTATTCAAGCCAATTTTTTTAGTTACTCTTCGCTTGCGTTTCGTACCGAGGAATTCTAAGCGTTCATTGCGTTGATTCTAATCTCATCAATTATTTCCTTCAAAGCGCATGGTACATCAACTATGCTATGAACTACAAAATCTGGGCCCATGCACATGAGCTGTTTTCTAAAAATTCCCGAAGCTACTCCGATAGAAATTGCTCCCACCTTCTTGGTAGCCTCTACATCAGTTGGCATATCCCCGATAACTGCGCATTCTCTAGGCGATAGATTTAATCTCTTGGCTGCAAGAATAATTTGTTCTGACGAGGGTTTTGATCTCCTAACATCGTCTCTTGTCAATATGATGTCGAGAAGACTGCCAAAAGCCGTCCTATTTAATCTAGAGATAACATCCTTTTTACTTCTTGAAGTGACTATGCCTATTTTCACTGTTTCATCAGCTTTTAACAGCTTTATTGCATCATCGACCCCTTCAATTAGAGGGGCTGAATTGGCTACGCTTCTCAGTTTTTTATAAGAAATAAAAACTAACCTAATCTTCTTGAAGAGAGAGTTTTCTACAAGCCTTAATACTCTCCAAATTAACCTTAATTCAGTGAATCTTCCTGATCTTACGCTCATAATTTCAGCCAGGTTATTTCCAACTTTATCTTCCATTTCAGCATTTACTTCTATTCCATGGGCTCTTAAAATATTGAAAAAGGTGCTCCTAAGTAATTGCATAGAATTAACTATGGTCCCGTCCATGTCTATCAAAATGCCAACGTGCATGGTAATACTACTCCACAGCATACGATAATAGCTAGAAATGACTATGAACTCTTTTCCACTATAAAAAAGAATGAATTATCATATTATATTATGATTACACGACAGTTTATGGCAAAACTACTGACTCATAATGAGATTTTTGACCATATTTCTGACATAAGAAGAGATTCGAACATATTGCTTTTAGACGAAACTAGGTTTGAATCGATCTTATTTTTGAATACTCTTTTATCAAAAATCAATAAGAAAAATGATGCAGTGATGATATCGTGCGAACCTTTGGAGACAGACTTCAAAATTGATAAAATCGAACTTGAGAAGATTCCAGATTTAACCACTCTGAGCGTTGAAATAGCAAGTGCACGCAGTGGGCAAAAATTTGGTGAAGTAGGGATTATCATCCATAATTATTTACCCCATATTCTGGTTAGAGATGGGGAAGAATCCGTATTAAGAATGATTGAACATTGGTTAACACATAAGAGTTCAACGAACATAACAGAATTCTTTACTCTTCCTCAATCTACTTTCCCTAATTTTGAAAAGAAATTAAGATCACTTACTAACGGAACCATAGTCATTGAGTTGAATATGGTGGGCGAACAGAGAATGTTGACTTTCTCCATCCATAAATCTTGTAAGCCAGAGTATCATATGGAGAAGTTTCCATTCGTACGAAAAGATGGACGCCTCTTGATAAAGTGGGGAGAAGACTTTACGGACAAATTGCCGAAAGAAGGAAAAGAAGAGATCGAAGAGAAGACCAAATTCTTGAAAGAAAATCTCAATTCATTGATTATCCAGAAAAGCAAAACGACTGGCGATCTAAGTCCAAGTCCGTATGACAGGTGGATGTTATCGCAGATTCAAGAAAAGCCTCTGAAAGAAGTATTTATAATCTTTCCAGAAATGTTTGAGGATATTTTGTCCAAATTGGCCCGTTGGAATATAAGAGGACTAATTAAATTCGAAAAATGCAAGGAATCTCCTACTCCGCCAGTAAGGCCATTAGGCCTTCTGAGTAAAGTTGCTCTATCTCTCCCGGTTCAAATAGGGATACCATTTTTAAGGAGACGCAGCCATACGATCCCGATAAGAGTTTACCATACATTGAGGGAGTCTGTGGAATCGTTCATATCCGAACAAATGCCTGATTTGGACTTTCATAAAGAGTTGCAAGAGGTTGAAATGTATTTTCAAGAGCTTACTGCAAGAAGATCCGCTATACAAACTTTCGATGAGTTAGGCGAAGATATTCGACTAAAGTGGGATTTGAAACTCCTTCCTAAAGTCGTTTCGTTGACCTTATTTTATGGATATAAGTTAAAGCCAAAAATAAAACAAATTTCGGAGGGTGAATACGATCTTATTTTTAAGGATTGTTTCATTTGCTCCAAAATAGAAAGCGAGCAACCTTGTTGTCAGCTGTTGACTGGTACTATTGTGGGATGTTGCGCGGTCGTTTTCAAAGAAAAATTCATTTGCAATGAAACAGAGTGCAAGGCGATAGGTGATGATGCCTGCGTATTTAACCTGAAAATTTTAGAGCCCACTTAATTACGATTTCTAGTTTTTTATCTAAAATTGGGCATCTCTCTTTAGGGCGCACGATCTCTTTTTCGTAATTTGGCCTAAATATATTTAATATATCTCTGGACACAGGCAGGGATTCTTGAGTTTAAATGGTTGCCAAAGGACTTCATGACATCATAGAAACTGGCTATGCTTCTTTCATGTAACATCCATTTCCTTATTGCGAATGCCCTTAGAATTCTTGCGCCATAGATGAGAGCATCTATATCTATAAGGCTATTGATGTTCTTCACTTCTTCCAGAGGTTTGATCCCTTCAAAGAATATCATATCGCCTAACGAAACCGTTTCACTTATGGATCCACTTTCTTTAAGCTTTGTGATCAGTTCTTTTTTATTTCTCTTCAAGTCGCGTTCTTCTATATGTCCCCTGTCTATTGCCAACAGGATTACGCTATTCATAATGTTGAGTGATAAGTCCTCTTCTAGGTCTGCAACATCATCGTATATGTTACATCCCTTGAAAAGATAATCTGCAGCATTTCTGATATTTTGAGTTACGTACAGTTCCTCTCTAGTTAATTTTCCTATTGCGCTTTCCAAGAGGCATAAATCGATATCTACCCATATTCTCCCGACGCTTTTCTCGTTAATTTTTTGGATATAATCTATTATTGTAGGTTTTTTTGCATCAGGCTCGATTTTTCCACTCATGGATTTTATTTGTCCATAGATATATCTCTGAAAATCCTCCAAGTAAATTTTCCAAGTAAATGCCGAGTCTGGCACTCCTTTCTGAGCGATATTGAAAGTCCACCTTGCTATTTCAAAACAAGAGTTCTCCACTTTGCTTAAAAAGCTAGATGCCGTGGGCATCTCGAAATCTTTTTCGGTAAAAGCTTCCAGGTGTTTTTTTTGGGAATTTACAGCTTCCATTCTTTCATAGATTCTGTCGTCGATGTTATCCAAAATTTTTATACTAGTAATTGCTGCCGTTTTAGCAAAAATGGCATCAAGAATAGTTTTTTCATCAGTCTTATAGAGAATTGGATATGAACTCAAAGTAGCTAAATACGCACCATAGTAATAGTGTTTAGCCTTTAACAAACCTGATCTTTTTAGATAATAGTAACCGGCGCATGCTGGATTATTTAGTCTACGTTCAAGCATTATTTCAAAAGATTTCAAAACATTCCTTATCTGATTCGCTACTTTTACGAAGCTAATAGATCTAAATCTACTCATGCCTAACAGAAGAGACATACCAGATAACTTGTAGAGTGTGTTTATGCCTTCTGAACTTCGAACTTTTTCATCATTATTTATCAGCGTATACGCTTTCTCGCCCATATTGATATTTTCAGGTAAAATTGATGGATTAAAACCATGTAGAAGGATATATATGGATTATAAATCCATATCCTTTATTAGGAGCGAAACCTCACAATTCTTAGATAAAGGAGAATACAAATTCATTACTAACCATTGAGCGTGATTTAAAATGGTTAGAAGATCTAGACTTGAAGTGTACTTAGACATTCTAGAGATTATTGTGAAGGGAGTATCTAAGCCAACTCACATTATGTACAAGGCAAATTTGGCTTGGAACCCAACAATAAAATATTTAGATTTCCTAATCGGTCAAGGACTAGTCTATGAGGAAGGATATGAAAAAAGCAGAAAATATAAGATTACCGAGAAGGGAATCCAAGTCGTACAATATTTTAGAAATATCAAAGAGTTATTGTCAGAAGAAGTTAAGCTCTAGAAATTTATTTTCCCTCTTCAACATTTTCCTCTGGAACACCAAGTTCCCTGCATATCCATCGTTTCACTTCATTTTTGTCGATCCTGAATAGCATGTTGGTTACCCAAAATTTTAATCCACAGTTTAGTTGAACTTGATTATCTTGAAAAGTTTCATTGTACCAATAGGCCTTTCCTCCAACCGATGAATATATTGTCAAGTTTTTATCGTTAATATAAAAAGAAACCTTGTCCGCCTCTTTACTTACTTCCTTAAAATCTTCCCAATCTTTGCATTCTGTCATTTGTGCGCGATCGCTTTTATCTGTCACACTCTTCGTTTCGAGAAGTGTAGCAATAGTCTCGAGCCTTTCAGTAATAGCATCTAATCTTTTCTCATGCTCCTTTAATACTTTGATGAGGAAATCAAGGGCCTCGACTCTTTTCCCCGCTCTATTTGACATGGTAGCACAAACTATCTACAATTTCTTTAATAAATAATAAAGAATCGATAATCCATACTTTGGATTA
>CAYFUV010000180.1:0-2280 GCA_964346435.1 uncultured Candidatus Bathyarchaeia archaeon
ATCATACTACGATTTCTTAAGAGAACAACTACAAATGCTGAATATTAGAGACTAGGAGACTTGAAAATGAAGAGTGCTCCAAAGAAACACAAAGATGCTAAAGAACAGATAACCGAGCAGGTGGAAAAAATCCTCAACGAGAGAGGAAGTAAAGCCCTAGAAGCGGCGAAAAACGAGATCTTGCAAGAGGAGATTGAGTGTAAAGAAGCCCGCGAGGCCTTAACCTACTTCATCACTCAATGTTGGCACAATGTTTTTGAACCGACTTTACTTTCTCTTTCTTGCGAAGCCGTCGGAGGAAATCCCAACATGATAACTCCCATAGCTGTTCCTATGATATTGATAAGCGGAGCCATAGACATACACGATGATATCATCGACCAATCAAAAATTAAGAGACTACGTCCAACGGTTTTAGGAAAGTTTGGTCAAAATATTGCTCTGCTAGCCGGAGACGCTCTTCTATTCAAAGGTTTTAAACTACTATACGAAGCGTCTGAAAAGGGGATTCCAGTAGAGAAGATAGCAACGATTATTGCCATTATTAAGAAGTCGTTCTTCGAGTTAGGAGAGGCAGAAGCGTTGGAGCTCCGTTTTCGAGGAAAAATAGATGTTACACCAGAGGAATATCTTTATGTGGTGAAGAAGAAATCGGCTGATGTGGAAGCTATTACGCATATCAGCGCCATTCTTGGCGAGGGCTCAAAGGAAGAAGTCGAGGCTTTAAAGAAATATGGTAGGCTTTTAGGCATGCTGATAATTTTGAGGGACGACATGCTAGACATGATTGACTTTGATGAATCCGTGCATAGAATTAAAAAAGAACATCTACCTCTACCGATAATTTACGTTCTGCAGAACCCTGAAATCAAATCTATGCTTAGTTCGATTCTTCAGAAAAAAGTGATAAGAAAGAAGGACGCGAAAGCTATCTTATTAAACACTGAAAAGGCAGGAGGGATGGATAACTTCGAAAAAAAAATGCAAGAATTAGCTAAAAGCGCTTACAGCGAAACCAAAGTACTTCGGTATAACACTTACTACTTAAGACTTCTAATAAAGTCCGTTCTTACACTTCTTGATGAATGGAGAGATTTCACCAACGCCTAACAGGTACTTTGGGAATTTCCTTTTTCTTGGACATATTAATCACGAGTACATCTGTACAACATAGATACATATAAATTTTGTTGTACACATCTACACAAAGACTTTCTGCTTACTTATGCTTCCGTAACAGCAGGCAACTGTTCTTATCCGCAAACAAGGTCTCCAAAAATCTATATTCAGAATCTAAGTTTTAAATTCTTAATCCTTAATTTTGATAAATGTCTAACCTGATCTCATTAGTAGGGTAAAGAATGCTTAGAGAGCCCGCTGAACCAAGTATACTTCGAAAAGACCTCTTTCTAGCATTCTTTTTACTATTTAATGCCTTCTCATGGTGGTATGTTACGCGATTGACGATAGACAATGCTCTAAGTAGTCTTTATTTGACTTATACCCAAAGTACAGTTATTTGGATTGCTTATTATTTCGCGATAATAGGGTCTAGTTTCGTTGGATCGATTTTATCAAGCAAAATAAGCAGACTCAAAATTCTTTATTTCTGGACGATCTTTGGAATAGTAACTTCAGTCTTGCCTGCTTTGTTTAGTAGTTTTACAGCATTACATGCTCTGCTAATCAATATTCTCTTAGGGATAGCATTTGGGTTAGGTATGCCCTCCTGTCTAGCCTATTTCGCAGATTGCACAGATGTTGAAAACCGTGGAAAAATGAGTGGCATAATATTCTTAATCACAAACTTAGGTGCCCCTCTTTTTTTAATCTTATTTGCCATGCTTGATTTGAAGGTAAGTTCATTAATTATGACAGCTTGGAGAGCATCTGGATTGGTTGTGTTCCTATTGAAACCCAAAAAAAGAATTTTTTCGGAAATAAAAGGGAAGAATTCATTCGTATCAATTCTTCATGACAAAACTTTTACTCTTTATTTTACTGCTTGGTTAATGTTCAATTTCATAGATGGTTTTGAGGGACCAGTTCTAAATCGTATTTTCGGGGATTTTCAGTACATACTAATTGCACCCTTGATTGGTAGCGTTTTTACTTTGATTGCAGGAATATTATGTGATCAAATTGGGAGAAAGCGAGTAGTGTTATTTGGTTTTATTAGTATGGGAATCGCATACGCAATAATAGGTCTTGCTCCAACTGCGTTGTTTTCTTGGTATTTCTTTCTCACCACTGAAAGCATATCGTGGGCGATATTCTATG
>CAYFUV010000181.1:0-12247 GCA_964346435.1 uncultured Candidatus Bathyarchaeia archaeon
GGAAAATAATATAACAATGTTATAAGTATTATTATATACGTTATTAAGAATTAGTAGAATTACCATTTAGGAAACCACTTAAAGTGGATTGTATGCGAAAAATATACATGGACTATGCGGCTACGACGCCTTTAGACAAACGTGTGCTTGAAGCAATGAAACTGTACTTCTTGAAAAAATATGGTAATGCATCATCAATGCATTCATTTGGGATAGAAGCAAAGAATGCTCTGGATAATTCAAGACATGCGATAGCCGATCTAATCAAGGCAAAAGATAATGAAATAATTTTCACAGGAAGCGGGAGTGAAGCTAATAATCTAGCGATAAAGGGAGGCGTATTGGCTAACAAATCTCGTCGTAAGCACATAATTACATCCGCTATCGAACATCACGCTGTGCTAGAACCATGCGAATGGCTAGAGAAACAAGGAATTGATTTAACTGTTTTGCCTGTAGACAAATTTGGAACAGTCGATCCGTCGGAAGTTGAAAAAGCGATTAGAGAAGATACGATTTTAGTTTCCATTATGCATGCTAACAATGAATTAGGTACGATCGAGCCAATTGCCGAAATTGGTGGAATTTGTAGAGAGAATAATGTTTATTTACATACGGATGCCGTACAGAGCTTTGGTAAAATTCCGATTGATGTCGAGAAGATGAATATTGATTTACTTTCCGCATCTGCGCACAAACTATATGGTCCTAAAGGCGTTGGATGTCTATACGTAAGAAGGGGCGTGAAGATCGAGCCTTTAATACATGGTGGCGGTCATGAGTTTGGTTTGCGAAGTAGCACGGAGAATATTGCGGGAATAGTTGGTTTTGCCAAAGCGGTTGAATTGAGAAAAGAAGAGATGGCAACGGAATCTAGGAATTTAACGAAGCTAAGAGATATGCTGACAAAAAATGTTTTAAAGATCGAGAACTCTTACTTGAACGGCCATCCAAAGTTAAGACTTCCGAATATTGCGAACTTTTGGTTCAAATTTATTGAGGGTGAATCATTGGCAATAGATTTGAGCATGCGAGGTATTGCCGCAAGTTCAGGATCAGCTTGCTCATCAAAATCTCTTGAACCTAGTCATGTATTGTTGGCAATCGGATTAAAGCATGAAGAAGCGCACGGTTCATTACGATTATCGCTAGGGAAATACAATACCACTAAGGACGTAGAATTTATGGAAAAAGTACTGCCAGAGTCTGTAGAAAAATTAAGGAAGATATCCCCTTTTAAAAAAGAGTGGAGTTTTGAAGATTATTCCGAACACGAGCGTGGTTGATTAGAATGTCAGATAATGCAACATCGCCGTATTCAAAAGAAGTGATGGAACATTTTAGAAAACCGCATAACCTAGGAGAGATGAAAAATCCAGATGGTGTTGGCAAAGTTGGAAATCCCCTTTGCGGCGATATAATGTGGGTATATATCAAAGTTGACAAAGACAATAAGGGAAAAGAGATAATAGATGATATAAAATTCCAGACTTTCGGATGTGTTGCGGCAATAGCCACTTCCTCTATGGTTACGGACCTAGCAAAGGGCAAAACCCTTGATGAGGCAATGAAGATCAAGCGTGATGACGTTGCAGATTCCTTAGGAGGGTTACCCCCCGTCAAAATGCATTGTAGCAATCTCGCTGCAGATGCCCTACATGCTGCAATTAAAGATTACGAATTAAAGAAGAGGAAATAATTGGTCTCATATTTGACTCTCCACGGTACATATCTCCTATTCATTGAATTTTTTTAAAAACTCCAGGATAACTGCGCCCGTTTCAGATGCACGTTCTATAGGTACCAGATGTCCAGCGTTAGGGATGATATGGAAACGTATGTTGGGCAGTAAGCGTTCCATACGACTCTGGCATTCAGGTCGGAAAACATCTGTGTACTCGCCTCGGATAACCATGGCTGGTGTACGAAGTTGTGGTACAAAGTCCCAGATGTCAGTAGGTACGGTGGCAAAAATGTGAGCTTCCCATTCAGGCGGATAAACCAACTCAGCCTCCCCGTTCTCGAGCTCTTGTGTCCCAGCTTTAACGTAAGCCCACAGATTCTCATCCGGCCAGTTAGTAAATAAAGGTTTGTTTCGCCAGCTCTGGTAGCATGCTTCGCGACTAGGCCAGGTCCGTCGGCGGCGCAACGCGCCTTGTATCAGCGGTTGACGTTGTCTTAGTCCTATACGGCGCATCTATTTCAGCATACGTAACCGTTTGGGCGGCAGTATAACGGGGTCGATCAACACGACGGATCGGAATAGATCAGGATGGCTTATGGCAGCTAACATAGTGAATACCCCGCCCATTGAGTGGCCTACAGCGATAATTTTTTTCAATTCTAATGCGTGAAGCCCTTTAATTAAATCATCAGCTAGCGTACCCCAATCGATCGTATTCTCCGGTCGGCTACCAGGCCACAATGGGCGTCCTAAAAGTCCGATGACATGATAATGATCGGTAAAGTTTTCAGCGAATGGCCCATAAGTCCCTGGCGGAAAGCCATTGGCATAAGCCAAGTGAATTATTGGACCATCGCCACCAAAATCATGAAGTGATTCAAATGGGATCTGCCCCTTCAAGCCGTTTGCTTCCACGTGTCTTCCTTTTCTCGCTCCAAGATATCGGTCATTCAGCTTAATTCACCCAGATATTTTAGATCGCGCCCATATCCATTTAATTTTATCATAGGGTAGCAAATGGAAAGTACGTGCTCTAATATATTCAGATTTCTTTTGTTTCTTAGGCTACTGGATTACGAAAAATAATCGTTTTGAAACGACTGTCTGAGGCTTGTAAAAGACTGTGATCTGTCCATCTAGGGTAGAATTCATATTCCTTTATTTGCTTTCATATTCAACAGTGAATAAGGATCCACCGCATTCTGGACATGGATTGTCTCGCGTACAGAATTCTATTATCCTTCCACATTTCGAGCATTTACAGACCGGCTTTCTTTCTATTTCTTTTGAATTCATATTAATACGAACCAATTCTTTTCTGATGTAAAAGAAATATAATAATAGTTTGATATACTTCATTCTATGATAGACGTGCATTGTCATCTTGAGCAACCGAATTATAAGAATGATCGAAATGAAATAATTGAAAAATGTAAAAAACAGTTAAATGCAGTTATTTCTTCTTGCGCTCACCCTAAAGATTTCAACTTGACTTTGAAACTAACCGAGAAATTCAAAGGCTTTGTTTTCTCAACCGTCGGAATTCATCCTAAGCACGTAAATGAAATTTCCAGTAAGGACATCGATACTTTTATCGAGAGAATAAAGGATAGCAGAGGAAAAATTGTCGGTATTGGAGAAACTGGATTGGATTATTATTGGATTAAAGAAAGTAAATGGAGAGAGAAACAAGAAGAATTATTCGTTCAATTAATTTCATTATCGAAAGAATTAAAATTGCCTTTGGTAATTCACTCCAGAGATTCTTATGAAGGTACAGTAAAGATCTTAGAGAGAGAAGATGCTAAATCAGTCATGATGCATATGTTTGGCGCAAATCAATTGACTAGTCGAATTGTTGAAAATGGTTGGTATGCTTCCATGAATACTATCGTTTTGAAGAGTAAGAAACATAAGAAAGTCGTCAGAGACACTCCAATCGAGCAGTTATTATTAGAAACAGATTCTCCATGGTTAGCTCCTAAGGACTTCGGAAGTAGAAGAAATGATTCAACGGCCGTAAGATATGTTGCTGAGAAGATTGCTGAAATCAAGAAAGTGAGGTTCGAAGAAGTAGATAAATCAACTACAGAAAACGCAATAAGATTTTTCCAATTGAATTTGGAATAAGTTGAAAGAACATCAGCTTACGAAGTGACTTTTAACTGAATTGAAATTAAATTGCCAGTTTAAAGTAATCTACAAGCGCAACAATTTATTTATGAATATACAAAATAAAACACGAAAGTTATTACTTTGCTAGAAAATCTTTCCTAAAAATATGGTGATATCGTAGAATGGAAAAAAAATGGCGTATTGTTTTGATTGGGCCACCGCTTTGTGGTAAAAGCACCCAGGCTAAATTGATCTCTAGAGAGTTGGCTGTACCAAATATCTCTATTGGAGAATTATTGCGACGAGAGATAGCAAAAAATTCAAAACTTGGATTAAAAGTACGGGAGATCGTTTACTCAGGGAAACTCGTCTCTGACGAAATTGTTATCGATATTGTTCAGAATTTTCTAGAAGATCCTGAAAGCAAAGATGGGTACATATTAGATGGTTTCCCTAGAACAATTAAACAAGCCAAATTCCTAGACAAATATCTGAAGTTAACTGGAAATCACCTTGATTTTATGATCGTATTAGAAATAACTAAAGAGGAGATATTGAAGAGGGCAGTAAAAAGAAGAGAGAATAAGAAGCGAGAAGATGATGATTTAGATAAATCATTAGTAAATAGGCTTGCTTCTTACGAAGAACATGCAATACCAACCATAAAATTTTTCGAAACCCAAGGAATAGTCCATTATATAGATGGGGCTTCGACGATCGAACAGGTTTTTAATGACATACTTAAAATTTTCAATTCAGAACGCACATAGATTAACCTTACAGCGAGTGCTCCAATGTCAAGATAGCCTGATATATATTGATTTTATAAAAAAAGAGCCATTATTTGTAAATATAGATAACTCATATGATTTCTTAGTGTTGATTTTGAATGATTTCAGAATTGGTTTCGATTTTTATGGAGTTCTTTGAAGAGCTATTGCTTCATTTGGAAAGTAATATTTCTGAGATTCCGTTCACTATATCTTTTGGAGCAGCAATTTTGTTGACGATTATGTTTATTATCCATCATATTTCCGCTCCAATAATAAAAATGCGCATATTACCTGCATGGTTTTGTGCTGCAATAACATATTTCTTCCCGACAATAATACCAAAAGAGCATGAAACCGCATCTTTAATTATATTCGGCGCTGTGATATTCATAACCATTGAGGCGTATAGACACCTTAGTAAGCGCTCGCATTCTCCTTGAAGAAATGGACTGTAATGTATCGATTAAGACTAAAGCATCATCAGTTCAGTGTTTTTACTGATCCTTTTCAATAAGTTCCTTGGTCTTCTTTATGTAATAATCAAAATTCTTGTCCATTTCCTTCTCGACTTTGAGTTTATCGATTATCTTTCCAAGCATCGAGTATGGCATCTTGTACTCGGATGTAATAGAATACTTTGTCGATCCATTAATAGATTCAAAAGATTGGGTCCATTCTAACCTTTTAAACGGTCCCCCAGTCTGACTTCCAGTAACTTTCTGATTCTCCATAAATTCTGTAATTTTAGCATCCCATTTGTAAATTTGCCCACCTGCCTTCATACTCATCTTCCAAGTTCGACCTACTCCCGGAGGTCCTTCAGGCTTTGCAATAATCTTTGTCTCAGATTCAGGTGGCTGAGCCTTAGCAAAATTCTCCGGATCAGTCATGAAGGCAAATACCTTCTCTATTGGAGCTTGAATATTAATCGATTTATTAATCTTAGCCATCTTTTCACCTCGAATACAATATTTCAAAAAAAATTCTTCAATCGTAATTATTGGACATACCGAATATGACGATCAAAGCTGGCCACCATTCAACTTTTATTCCAAATAGCTCAGAGATCCCCCAGATAATTATTATTACGCCAATTATCAACCAAAAGATTGAGGAGCCATGTGGAAGTCCAAAACATTCATCTTTTGTTTTCCTACTCATTTTCTCCACTTATTTTTATTTATTAGATACTAATCAATTCTTAAGGTTTGAACAAACGCGTTAAGCTAATGTTTGCTCGTGAGTTCGTATAAAGCGTTTAAAACCACAAACGCCCCAAAAATTATTATCATGGGCAGTAACCACTTAATGGATACGCCATAAACTTCTTTCAGTATAGAACCAATGCTCCATAGCATCATTATTAAGCCGATGGATAGCCAATTGATTGCGCTGACTCTTCGGAGATAATAATTTTCTCCTTCTCCTAACGCACGATGCTTACTCTCACTCGGCGAGTACAATCCAGCTCCACATTTAGCACAAAATTCAATGTCATCAAAGTTTTTTGTACCGCATTTAACACAATAGACCATTTTTCTATTTCGCCTAACTCTGAATACTAGCCAGTTAAAATGAGAGTAGTTTTTTAATCGTAATTATTGAAATCCTAAGATATTACTATTCGCGTATACGAGTATTCACTCTAAATGGAGGAAGATTCGATGAATGTATTTGAGGCTATAGAGAAAAGGCGCAGTATAAGAAGATTCAAGGCCACTTCTTTATCAAAAGAGCAGATTGATAGGCTAATGAATGCAGCCCGTTTTGCTCCTTCTGGAAGTAACGTACAACCATGGAGATTCATAATAGTCAAAAAAAAGGAGTTGAAAGCAGAACTACGGAAAGCCTCTTTCGATCAGAAGTTCGTTGAGGATGCTCCCATTGTCATCGTATGCTGTGGCAATTTGCTTTCATGGAAGAAAACAAGAGAGCATGTTCAAGAGATATTGAACATTAAAGGCATTGAATTCAGCGAAGATAGTCTGGAAGCATTAATGAAGTCAGCGTATAAAGCGGTTAAAGCAGAAATGCATGAGCGCATTCCATCTGCTTTATTGAACGTTGCAATCGCAGTTTAGCATATTGTCTTAGAGGCTGTTGAGTTGGGTTTAGGATCGTGTTGGGTCAGACTTTTTGATGAGAAGAAAGTAAAAGAGGCTTTAGATTTGCCTGAGCATCTGTTTGTTGTCGCGCTTCTTCCTTTAGGAGTTCCTGATGAAGAACCAGAACCCAGACCCCGACTATCTTTATCAGAGATCATGTTGCCATCGAGATAACGTACCCGCCGTTAAACAGTACAATACACTTATAAAAATAAAATGCTATTCCTAACTAATTGCCATTTCACGGGTATTTCAAATGAATGAAAAAGAAAGAATCCTGGATAATCTGAGAGACAGTATCGCTGCCCTTGATTTAAAGAATGTTAAGAAGGTAATCAAAGAGGCTTTAGACAACAACATTGATCCGTCTGAGATAATAATGAATGGAATATCGAGGGGTAGCGAAATCGTTGGAGAAAAATTTGAAAAAAGCGAGTACTTCTTATCAGAACTTGTAGCTGCCGGAGAAATAACAAAAGAAGCGTTAGAGATTCTTAAACCATATATTGATACCGAGAAGGTTACGCTCAGAGGGAAGATCGTCATTGGGACAGTTGAGGGTGATGTCCATGATATCGGAAAGAATATTGTGATAATGTTTCTTCAATCTCGAGGTTTTCAAGTGATCGATTTAGGAGTGGATGTCCCTAAGGAGAATTTCATTGAGGCAATTCGGGAACATAATCCTCAGATTTTGGGAATGTCGGCATTGATGACTATTACAGCACCAATAATGGGAGAAGTCATAATAATGCTGAAAGAAGAGGGTTTAAGAGGGAAAGTAAAGATAATTGTCGGTGGGACGCCGACTACGCCCGAATTTGGGAAACATATAGGTGCGGACTATCAGACTACAGTCGCTCTCGAGGGAGTAAAGAAATGTCTCGAATGGGTAAAGGAATAAGGCGGAGGCGGGTTCATGAGGCCTAAAGAGAGAATATTGACAGTTCTTCAAGGCGGTCTACCAGACAAAATGCCATATGTTGGCTTGGATCGCCATGTTCTCCAAGGAGAAAAAGAAAGAGATGCTAGAAATAGGGGCATGGGTCTCATAAGCTGGAGGCCATGCTATAGCGAGTCGATTTCGAATACTGAAATCATTACGAAAAGCCAATCGAATACCCTTACCAAAACATACAAGACCCCAGTCGGCAGCTTAACTGAATCTTGTAAACATGGTATTGGCTATGGTTCGGGAATTTTTGGTCGTGACTGGCGCGGAGTGCAAGCAAGAAGGACGGAATTTCTGGTTAAAAAACTAGAAGATTATGAAGTATTAAAGTATATAGTGGATAATCTGCAATACAAACCATTCTTTTATCCTGTCGAAGATCAAATAAAACGTCTAAAACAAGATGGCATCGTCGTTACACCTTTACCATATGAACCTATGCAAAGGTTAATAATAGAGTTCGTAGGGTGGGAACGATTCTATACAGATATTGTTAAGAATAAAGAGATAATAGAGGAGATTGCTGAGAAACTTGAGAAAAAATATATAGAGGAGCTACTCCCAATAGTTGCTAATTCTCCATCAGAGGTCCTACTGATTGGAGCAAATATAGACTCTATTCTAGTAAGCCCTCCATTATTTGAGAAATACTATCTTCCATATTATGCAAAGTGCGCTGAGATTCTTCACCCAAAGGGCAAGATGTTAGATGTGCATATAGACGGGAGATTAAAAGCGCTGGCTGATCTAGTCGCGAAATCAGAGATTGATATTGTGGAGGCTTTTACGCCTCCTCCTATGGGCGATTTTCCTATTGATGAGGCTCTATCACTCTGGAAGGATAAAATTATCTGGATAAACTTTCCAGCAACAATTTCTGCCCTAATGGGACCTAACCCCGAAAATGTTAGAAAATATCTTCTGGAACAATTGGAGCTTATGATCCCAGGCGAAAGATTAATGCTCTTTGTATCCACTGAAGATCGTATTCCTGATGAAAACCTTATCGCCATGGCGGAAGTCATGGAAAAAGCTACGCTTCCACTTTCAAAAGAAGTAATTGAAAAGATTCGCAGTAATTCCTAGATTTGTAAGCAATTAAACGCGCGCTAAAGTTTTTTTAAATCTTTATAAAATAAATTCTTAAAAACAAGGTAAAAAAGTTGAAGAGGTCTACTAGGTTTTTAATTATAATATTGGTCCTTTTGGGAATATTGACCTTAGCTCCACTTGGCGCAAGTAAACTATCCTATCTGGGTTATTAGGTACATTGTTCTTTCACACCCATAAGCACAATAATCCTTTGGGCAATTGCGGGGGCAATCTACTGGCGTGGAAAGAAAAGTAAGTATAATCAAATTTCCCCGTCTAGCGCACCATAATATTACTTGCTTAGCACTCGCTTGCGTAGCCCGCGCGCTTACACGCTTATTAAAACTTTAAATGTTGATGAGTAAGTATTCATCGATTCTTAATCAAGGGACCAATAATGAAGTCTAATAACATCCCTCTAACGATTATTTCCTCTTCACATGGAATCAATCACATGCTTCAATTAATCCTTCCTACAATGCTCCCATCACTGATCGCCGATTTTCAAATATCACTCTATACTGCTGGCTTGTTGGTATCCAGTTTTGCTCTCCCTTATGCTCTTTTACAAATCCCTTTTGGCTATTTAACAGACCGCAAGGGAAGAAAAAAAATATTGGTTATTGGATTATTCCTATACTCTTTCGCTACATTATTAGGCGGGTTATCTCAGAATTCAATTCAACTAGGCATAACCCAATTTTTAGCTGGCGTATGCGGGGCCACATATCATCCATCTGGAATCTCGCTTCTTTCGTTTGTCGTCGATAGAAATAAGATTGGACAGGCTCAAGGATTTCATCAATCAGGAGGTGCAATAGGCTCCTTTATAGCACCAATACTAGCTGCTTACATTGGTGTTATGTTTAACTGGAGATATAGTTTCATTCTCTTATCGATATTCGGATTAATTACAACGGCCTTTATTTTGTTTGGAATAAATGAACCCAAATCAACCGTTCATGAAGGGGATAAATCCAAAAGTTCCGAGATTACACATTTTGACTCTAAAGCTATAAAATTAATTATTTTGCTTTTCTGTTTTAGTTTTGCACTAGTTATCGCATTTAGGGGATTACTTTCATTCCTCACAACTTATGCTACGGAAAAACATGCTTTAGGGTTAGAATCTGCCGCTCAACTACTAGCTCTTCTTCAGCTAGTAGGAATCTTTGGCAGCCCAATATTTGGAAGAATATCGGATGCATTCGGGAGAAGGCCAACGTTAGCTGTTCTCATCATATGTCAAGCAGCATTTATGTATTCTCTTACCTACGCATCCATAGGAATTCTCATAATTTTGTTAGGCGCTATGGGACTAGCGGTTTACGGAAGTCTGGCCGTTATGGATGGATGGATAACAGCAATGAATGCTAGAGCCATTGTGGGGACTTTACTTGGGTTTACCCTAACTGCGAGCTTTCTCTCTGGGGCAGTTGCAAATCCCATTGTTGGATTTCTTGCAGACCAGCACGGCTTCGATATTCCGTTCAGAATGCTTGCATTGGTTGGTCTACTTGCATTACCGACTCTAAAGCTTATAAAAGAACCCTAATTAGTATCGCATGCAGGTAAGTGACAAATTTTTTTTATCAAAATTTAGCAGATATTATTAACTTTCAGGCTATCAAAACATCATCTATAGATCAATGGGTATCCACTCTTTTCCCAAGAAATCATTCCACCTTCGAGATTTAGAACATTCGTATATCCTAGCTCAACCAACTCCCTAGCGGCTATGTTGCTCATACGGTCAGACATACAATATACTACAATTTTGGCATCTTTATTCGTAGGGAGTTCATCTAGTTGACTCTGGGTATCATTATATGGAATGAATAAGTCTGTGCCCTCAATCTCTCCCTCATATGGAATGTGGGTATTGATTAGGAGAAAGTCTTTATCCTGTAGCATAAAGCGGAGTTCTGATGGCGATATATTCTTATAACCAGGACTTTCCAATTTCGGCAGATAGAATTGAGTTAATAATAACGAAGAACTTATAATCGCAATAATTAATATTCCTGATATAAAGATTATACCAAATCTTTTCAAATTCATTCCCCAAAAAAGCAGTTAAGAAGGATAAGAAAATTTTTTGTAACGACGTTATAAATATATATTTAGCGCAAATTAACTCATAAAAAGATATATCTTTTTAAGATATATTTATATAATAGTGTGTGGTATGTGTAATAATGGTGAGGAAAGAAAATGAGTAAAGAAAAACCTACTACGGCATTTGTTCTATCTCTTATCGCTGGAGCTCTAATATTGATTGGCGGAGGAATGGGTTCTTTTTTCCTAGGGATGATGGGTGGCTCGAGTGGAATGATGGGGGGGCGAATGATGGGATTTCCTGGCTGGGAATTTGGAATTGGCCTCAGCGTATTGGGCCTAATAGTTGGTCTCATAGTTATTTTTGGAGCAATAATGTTGGATTCAAAGCCTAATGAGCATAGGACATGGGGCGCAATCATACTAATCTTCTCAATTCTTAGCATTTTAATTGGAATGGGCGGTTTCGGTTTAGGAGCCATATTGGGAATAATTGGCGGCGCTCTTGCGATAAGTTGGACACCAACAAAGCGAGCTAGAAAATAGATAGCCGACCGAAGAGTGAGTAATTATGCCATATAATACAAGGCTTACTATTCCAATAATTGTCGTAGCTATAATCGGGGTAATCGTGGTGGCATCACTCTATTCCTACATGGCGATTCCTCAGCCCCTGTCTCGACCTCCAAAGATGATGGGTGAAGAGCAAGGACCGTTGACTATAGATGATGTTCTATCGATAGCCCAAGATTATTTGGGGAATGTGGAAGAGGATTTGGATGTTGCTGAAATAATGGAGTTCAGCAATCACTTTTACGTAGACGTTTATGAACATAACACAGACATCCATGCCTTCGAGCTAATTATAGAAAGGGATGGAGATATCTATCCAGAGCATGGACCGAATATGATGTGGAACACAAAATATGGTCATCATGGAAGAGGAATGATGGGGCAAGGAGGGATGATGATCGGTTACTCAGAGTCTGTGGAAATGCCAATCGATGAAAAAGAGTCTATAGTCTACGCACAGAAGTATCTTGATAAATATATGCATGGAACAACTGCTACAGAACCTCATCAGTTTTATGGATATTATACTCTGCATATTGAGAGGGATGACATAATTATTGGTATGCTTAGTGTAAATGGCTATGATGGAGATGTATGGTATCACAACTGGCATGGCGAATTCATACAGATTATGGAATTAGAACATCATGAAGCATAAGATTTTAGCACGCTTGTCAGCGGCCCAGCTTACAAAATGAGCAAAATATTACCTTTAATTCCCTATTTTTTCAAGCTCAGAATTATTTTAAATAAATGGGAATTAAAATTGAGGAAATAAAAATGGCAAAAGATCCTATTTGCGGCATGTATGTTGATGAGGAGAATCCCCCATTCAAGAAAAAGATCAGGGGCCGCATGTACTACTTCTGTAGCGAAACATGCCTAAGGACTTTCG
>CAYFUV010000182.1:0-4950 GCA_964346435.1 uncultured Candidatus Bathyarchaeia archaeon
TCTGCCATTTTCAATGGCTATGCTACAGTCAACTATTTCCTTTTTCAAGTAAGCCTTAACGTTTGTTAAAACGGAATCAACAATCAAGTTAAACGCGCTCTTATTTGAATAAGGGGGGATAAATTGCTACCTTTTATAGGTAGGTTTATATTCGGGAGAAAACCTTTTAAATTTGACGAGGAAGCAAACGGTGAATGATCCAGTTGGAAACTGGTTGAGTTCAGTATCATATTCACACAGTCAATCAAAATCTACCGAAGCGAATTATAAAAGAATTTGGGAGCGATATTCTAATTCAATCGGCATGACAGCTGAAGCTATTATTGCGGATTACGAGAACTCTAACGATAGAAACTTCAAGCGAAAACACGCCGGACTAATAAGATCTTGGATCGCAGACCTCCGAGAGGAAGGCTTAGCCATCTCCAGCGTTAGAATGATGGTTTTTTCAGTAAAGAGTTTCTACAAATACAACGACTTACCCTTAGGTTATATTCCTCAAGCTATGAGCGGAGTCGTTTATCACAATAGAGACATCACAAGAGAAGAAATCGTTCAAATCATGGCGTTAGTAAAACCACGCGAGAAAGCATTTTTTGCAATTATGGCACAAAGCGGACTCAGACCACATACCATAAAACAACTTCAATTAAAGCATTTGGAAGACTTCGCCAAAATTCCCTGCAAAATTGAAGTCCCTAAAGAAATGGCTAAAGGCAAGTATGGCAGCTACGTTACCTTCCTCGGTTCAGATGCAATAAAATACCTCAAACAGTATTTAGCTACAAGAAAAAACCTATCCCCTGAAAGCCTTTTATTCCGTTCACATACCGATCCAAAAAAAGGCGTGAATGTAAGAGATATGAGTCGCGCTTTCAGATTAGCTGCAAGAAAACTTGAGAAAAGCGGAGCAATAAATTTTGAAGTTAGAAAAGGAAAACCTAGCGAACTTAGATTATACAATCTTAGGAAGTTTTTCCGCAAACAAGCTCATCAAATGGGTTTTGAAAATGTGAATTATTTGATGGGGCACACAGTTAGAGGTTCAGATGCCAATTATAAACCTCAAGACCCCGAGTTTTATAGAGAGCTTTACGCTGAGAGAGCAATGCCTTTCTTGAGACTTGAAACACCAACACCAACAGAAACAACAGAAATAATAGAAACACTAAGACAACAGCACCAAAAAGAAATGGAAGCTATAAAAGCACAATATGAAAATCGATTGGAAAAAATAGAAAATGTAATTTTTCCTAAAGTAAGAGCAATAACCGATTGGAAAGCAGAGGTTAAAAGAATCGAAGAATGGATTGAAAAACACCCAGAAGAAGCTAAACGAGACCAAGAACGACATGAACAAATTATCGAAGAAATTGATGCATGGAAAAAACTAATGATTGAAGACCCAGAAGCAGTAGCAACATACATCCAAGAGATAGACAATAAACTAAAGTTCATCAAATACCTGTTTCAACAACGCAAAGAAACCAAAGAAACATAACCTTTCAACAAACAGCGCGCGCTACCCTTACAGAATTTTCTCAAGATTTGACAATATAGGAGGCAAAATTTCTTATAGCAAACACGTCAATACAAGATCAGGAGAGGGAGCCTGGATCATGTGTTCATTTGTTTTTGCAAAGTTTAGAAAAGTATTGTTTATAGTTTGTGTGCTACTTGTAGCAAGCTGTATTGTTGCCAAAACAAACGCAGCCACGGAGGCGGAACTGAAAGTGGATCCGGAATCCAAGAGTGTTCCAATTACAGAGGGTCAAACTTGGGTCAATTTCACATTTTTCATAGAGGAAACCAGCAATGAATTTGGCACTAATGTCAAAATTATGCCCAGTGACCTGCAAGATACAAAAAGGGGACCGATCATTTCAGGAGATGCGATAACTGTTTCCAGGGGTAATGTTTCCGCTAGAGACCAATTCCCTTTAATCTCAGGTCTTACAGAGGCTATAGCCGTTTCAGTTAGAACTGAAGACATTAAGGCGGGGAGCTACCAAGGCAAAATTAAAGTCGATACCGATAATGCTACTGATGTCGAGCTATCATTAGCAATCCAAGTAACCAAGCATTTCCTTTATGCAGCTTTATGGACCTTCGGTGGGATAATTCTTGGCGTTATAGGGACCATATGTGGCGTTGTAATAAAAACCCAAAAAAACCAACGACTACAAGATATTAAAAAAACTATTAAAAAATACGGTTGGACAATAGCTGGTGCCACTATTCTTTTGATTGCTTTGTACTTGAGTTCATTACTTGCTTTGTTTCCAACGATTAAGGATTTTGGTGCTAATGGATGGATAGATAACATAACAGCAATTTTCTTCGGTTTGGGTCAGTATGGTGGAAGTAGTGCAGCAGCATCTGTTAGTAAAGCAGTTCAAGATGTGAGAGCTAGGGCTAGGACTGGGGCGTAGACTCAGACTCAGGCAAAAGAAAAAACCAGCTAAGCTCTAAATTCACATCCTAATCTTCTCAAGATTTGACAGTATATACTCAGTTTAAGGCTCGACCCGCTTTCGCGGTGCTCGCTCCCGCGTTCCAGCTAATCGAAGGAGGAAACCCTCGCCTCACACTCCGCCAAGTTTCTTTTAGAAACGGAGATATCCTCCCTCATGCAATCCATTCGGTCGTCATAACCTCGCTTTCGAGCCTCTCTTAGGCAACCGCCCTCAGAAGCTTCGGGAGTGAGGACTTCAGGTTTCCCCTACCGTACCGCCTTCCCCTACCGCTCCGCTTAAAAAGATATTATTGTAGCCCCCGCCTCCAAGCCTCTCCCTTAGCGCAGTATGGCATACTATACAATTGACATTCTACTGGAGCTCTTTCGGAAGATTCGTCTTAGGTGAATACTCTTTTATAATTGAAATGACCATTTGGCGCATCTCTTTTTGAAGTGTTTCCAACAAGTCGAAATTCTTTGTTGTAATATATTCGGCAGCTTTAGCAATCGGAAATATCACCAGCTTATCATTCTCATCTATTTTGGTAGTGATGAAAGAGTGAAGTTCAACGACGAACTTGAACTTCTTTTTGGCTAGCAATATGCGAAAATAGGATACCAAGAATTTTTCAAAAATATCAGGTCTAGCTGTTTTTTTAAACTGCAAACCTTCACTAAATATAGTTTTAGCCATTTCATTTTTTCCATTTTTTAGTGATTCCAACGATCTATCTATAACAAGCAACAATAACAACTCCGCAAACATTTCTTTTTCCATTTCTTTTTCCGTTTCTTTTTCAGAAATTTCCAACCCAACTCTAGCGGTTCTACTAGCTTCCTCAAGGTTGCCTTTACTAAGTTGAAGAAAAGACTTCAGAAAATAATTAGATGCTTCTTGCTGATTATACTTGTTGTGTTGGTTAGCTGTTATTTCTGCAAGTTCGATATCATTGTTTATAACGGCAAGTACAGTTTTTTTAAATAAAACAGAAATATCATGACCAGTCGGTACATCATTAATTGGAATTTTGTTGATATACAAAAGCGCTTGTTCAAACCTATGCATGAAGAAGAGCACGTCAACTTTTAGTTCGATTAGAAGATTTGTGTGATGAATATTCTTTTTTTTGTACGCTTTGCTAAGGTGTTCTAACGCTTCATTCACTAAAGGTAGAGCGTCTTCAGGTCGATCTAAGTCCAGGAAGACTTCAGCTTTATCCTCAAGACCTTGTAACTTGAGAAGTTTTTTTCCTGAATATATCATACTGTTAGCGTACTCTAATGCCTCATCATATCTTTTCAATTCTTTCAAAGAATCAACCACTGAAGATAATGCAAAGAAATCCCATTCGCTAATCTTTAGAGTCACCTTCGCATTTGCGATGCTTTTTTCATATTCTTGCTTGAGAAAATATAAGAAGGATAGACAACTTGATGATAACGCAAGTAGATTGTTGTCAGCGTTTCTCTTTCCCTGATTTTTTAACTTCAGAAGATCTTGTTCAGCTACATCAAGTTTTCTTGATTCCAAAAAGGCAAAAAACCGTTCTTTTATTAGGTCATATTCTTTCGGGGCTCCTATGGCCTCTTGAAGATACCACATATTTCGGATCGTTCTTTGAATTTCATCAGTTTTGACGGAAGATTTTTCTTTAATTACTTTTAGTAACACTGAGTGTTCTTTGAGCAATTCAGTTTTTGAGTACCAAACCTTTAGGAACTGCACGAATAGACTAATCCTTCTTCTGCCAAGAGGAAAGCGCATTTCCCGCCATATTCGGAATAAACGTTCCTTGACCTCATAATGAACACTTCTTTTTCTCCTTAATTTTATGGTCTCCACATATCCAATGTTTTGTAGACGCCTCAACTGGACATTAATTGTGTTAATTTCATAACCCGTTAGTTCGGCAATTTCAGTTGGAGTTAATGGTCGTTGTGATATTGAAAGCATATCGAATATTTTTCTTTGCTGAGGTGGTAATTGTTGCATTTTTGCCTGATAAAAAGGCGTGAGTTCGTCCAAGAGCGCTAACAATGCATTCTCTATCTCAGCAATCCGTCCCTTTGAGCAAAGAATTTCACATAAAGTTATGACTAGTCGGGGATTGCCACCTGTTAAAACAGTAATTGCCTTAATTTTCCTTTGATATTTATCAAATCTTTCAAGAAGCTCTTCTCTTCCTTCAAGTTCAATTTTCTTTGTCACAAAATCTTGAATTTCTTTTTCATTCCAATCTTCTAAAAACTTGAGTTCAAAAAAATTGTAGAAAGGCTTTCCATAATCTACAATTTCAGTGAATATGGAGGGAGCGGCGCCTATTATTGTTAAGATATTGCGCTCTTGAAGAATACTGCGGAGTTTTTTCAGGTCTTTTTGGGTAAATTGACTGAAAATAAGATGAATATTATCAATAATTAGAACAGGCATTTTTTCTTTTGATAATCTACCCAAGACTTCAAGCGATTTCTCGATTAACATAATTTCTGAA
>CAYFUV010000183.1:0-8964 GCA_964346435.1 uncultured Candidatus Bathyarchaeia archaeon
TTGAGGCTTCCTAAGAAATTTCTGGAAAGTACTAGAATTACAGTCCCCTCGATGAAGACACAAGCGGACCCTTATTCTGCGATTACGTTCTCAATAAAAAATATGTTTGGTGTGTTACCTGAGGTAAGAAAATTTAAGAAATTTCATGAAAGTCACACTTGGAAAGATAATAAAGTTGATACTGGAATAAATGTTGGAAGGGCGCTCGTTGATATATGTCAAGTTGCACCCCCGAATTATGCGATCATCGATGGTCTTTGGGGCCTTCATGGGACAGGTGCTCCAGCGGTTGGAGATGTCGCGAAAATTGGCATAATAATAGCTTCAAAAGATCCGTGGGCTGCAGACACAGTTGCAGGAGAGATCGTTGGATTCGATATGAGAAGAACATTCTACTTTAGAAAAGCAGAGATTATGGGATTAGGGATTACGAATATTGATGATATAGAGATTGTTGGAGAGGATATGGAGTCCGTTAAGGTTCCGTTTAAACTTGATGTAAGTTTGGAAGCGAAAAAGATAATGGATGAAGCGACGGGGCGTAGTAAACAGCGCACGAGTTAATACTTCCCCGCAGTTTTAGTTCATCAATTATAGAAAAATTATTTCTCAGTTACAATTCTAACCCAATGCTATCCTTATGCATTGAAAGTTTTTATTCAATACTTTATAATTAATTTGGAAAGTCTCTTAAATTCGGAATTTTCCTGGAATTCTCGGTTTAGTTAGCTTAGTGGGTTCTTCATGCATAGGAAATTGATTTTATTTGATATGGACGACACCCTTGTTAATTTTCTTGATTATTATAAAGTAGCATTTACTGAAACTTTCAAAGAGGTTTATGGGGTCCATTCAGAATTAGATGAAATAGATTTTGCTGGAAAAACTATTCCAAATATATTAAGGGAAGTTGGCGGACTTAAGGGGCTTGACAAGGATTTTATCGAAAGCAAGCTAGATGTGGCTTTGGAAATTATTGCTGAAAATTTCTTGAAAAGTATTGATAAGACAGAAGACATAGGCGCTCGAACTGTGCTTCCCGGAGCTAGAGAGTTATTAAAAGAACTAACTGATCTTGGATATCCTATTGGCTTATTGACTGGAAGTACTGGAAAAGTAGGTAGAAACATTTTGAAATTTACTGGATTAGGAAAATACTTCGACGTACTTACATTCGGTGAGGAATCGAATACTAGAGCAGGACTTTTCAAACTGACCATCAAAAAGGCTGAAAAGAAGTTGGGAATAAAATTGAAAAGCAGCGATATCGTAATGATAGGGGATTCGGTTAGAGATGTTGAGTGCGGGAAAAAATTTTCTGCGATAACCATAGCAATCGCTAGCGGTCATCATAGTTATCGTGACTTAGAAAATAGCAAGCCTGATTATATTCTAAATAGTCTAAAGGATTATAAAAAAATAGTCGAAATAATCTCGCAAAATAATTCTTAACGTTATCACGAAGATCGCAAACTAATCAATAGATCGAAACTTTAGAGACCCCTTTTATCTTCAGAAACTCTGGTATCAACTCAGCAGGCATCTTTTTTTCTGTAATAAGTAATAGTTTTGGTTCCGGGGATAGCTCTGGATCATCGACTATTGCTTGACGAATGCTAATATTCTTATCTGCGATTAGAGAAGATGCTTTGGCCAATATTCCTGGGGTCTTTGCATCGACCGGTGTTATCTCAACTACGCCAAAGTCCATGTATCTCGCAACGTCTTTTAATGAATGGCCTGCAGGTTTTATATGTTCAAAGATTTCGCGCAGATAATTATCTTGTTCGATCATTTTGATAGCCCCAGATACCGTTCTTCGATCTACTTTTGCAACTCTCGCAATTCTTAATGGAGGAATCTCTATCTCATTGCAATAGATTTTACTATTTTTTACGCAAAGTCCATTCTCAATAATTGTCTTTGCAACAATCAATCTTTCGGGATAATCCCTTAGCCTTTCTGAAACGATTTTCCACATATTAGGTACATTAATGTACTAAAAAGCTATAAATATGTCTTATATGCTATTTGTGAAGCTTAAATGAGGGATATTTCTTGAAACGTCAGAGAGTAGATTTAGGAATTGATGACATTCCAAAAAAGTGGTATAACATACAGCCAGACCTTCCAAAACCGCTTTCTCCCCCGATAGATCCTGGAACACAGAAGCCTGTTGATCCAAAAAACTTGGAAGTGGTATTCGCCAAGGAGCTGATAAAACAAGAACTTTCTCAAGAAAGATGGATAAGTATACCTGAAGAAGTTATTGAAATTTACACTATGTGGAGACCGACTCCTCTCATAAGGGCTACTGGCCTCGAGGAAGCGCTGAACACCCCAGCTAAGATCTACTTTAAGAACGAGGGAGTCAGTCCCCCAGGAAGTCATAAGCCGAACACTGCAATTGCACAGGCGTACTATAACAAGAAAGAAGGTCTAAAAAGATTGGCTACAGAAACCGGGGCGGGTCAATGGGGCTCGGCATTATCTTTTGGATGTATGTTATTTGGGCTCAAATCCACTGTATACATGGTTAAGGCAAGTTATTTTCAAAAGCCTTATAGAAAGACTATGATGCAAGTTTGGGGAGCTGAAGTATTTCCAAGTCCTAGTGAGAGAACGAAGTTCGGCAAGCAACTCTTGGAGAAAGATCCAGAGAATCCAGGAAGTCTGGGAATTGCAATAAGTGAGGCTGTTGAAGACGCAGTTACTAGCGATGATGCGAAGTATACTCTAGGAAGCGTTGTGAATCACGTTTTGATGCACCAGTCGGTGGTAGGATTGGAGGCGAAAAAACAATTCGAAATGATTGACGATTATCCCGATACTATTGTTGGATGTGTTGGAGGAGGCAGCAGTTTCTCAGGTCTATTCTGGCCTTTCTACTATGATAAAGCTAGCGGTAAGGCACCGAAAGCAACAGAATTTTTAGCTGTTGAGCCCACCGCATGCCCAACAATGACAAAGGGAACGTATATGTACGACCATGGAGATACCGCCAGAATGGTTCCACTATTTAAGATGCATACGTTAGGACATGAATTTGTGCCGCCACCGATTCATGCAGGGGGATTGCGTTACCATGCCGACGCCCCTTCATTATGCCTTCTTATAAACGAGGGCGAAGTAAACACAAAAGCATATAATCAATTGGAAGTTTTCGAATCAGCCGTACTTTTTGCGAAAAACGAAGGACATATTGCTGCGCCAGAACCTAGCCATGCAATCAAAGCTGTAGTTGATAGAGCGTTGGAATGTAAGAAAGAGAATAGGGAAGAGACTATTCTATTTCTGCTCTGCGGTCACGGACATTTCGATATGAAAGCTTACGAAGACTACATGGAAGGAAAATTAGAGGCATATGAGTATCCGCGTAAAGAGATCGAGAAGTCGATGAACAAACTGAAAGAGCTTTATCCATGGATAGACAAGCTACCTTACTGAATCCCCCTTTTTTCTTAGCAAGCGCGTGAGCCTGATAAGGAAACAAATACAGCCTTCGTTATTAGACCGTTCTCTTTATCTCTCTCCCCCTTTCCAAGGCCAATACCTGCACATTATCCCTAAGGCCGGATGTCGCAATTTTTTTCATCAATACTTCTTCTATTTGAAAAACTCCAGCATAATTCTTCATATGAACCTTGATTAGCAGAGTTCTATCTAATCCAGGCTCGACCTCTACCTTTGTTACTGAAAGCGCAGATAGGGAGTGAATATCTACTTTTCCTAACTTATATGGGATTCTAGCTCTGCCTTCAGCCATATCGCAACCATCTGCAATTTTTGCTATACCCGCTTCAACGGTCAAACATGTAACATCTTCATCATGAGAGAACATTGATTGTAGTATCTCCTGTTTCATTTTGAAAGCTTTCTCCTTTTTAGAACCATATATTTTGCTTAGAAGACGTTTCAATAAAGGATTGGCGATAATACAACCATTTATATTGTGTGACTCCCGGTGAATGGCATTCCCGATATCATGAAGGTATGCCCCGCAGAAGGTAACCAGTTTAGCATCTGATTCGTCACCTATGCCATCACGAACAATGTTTGGTTCCACATCATTTTTTATAATATTGTATATTTCTAACGCTGTTCCTCCAACAATTTTAGAATGTACTGGTCCATGATCATTATATCTAAGGCGACTAACAGCCATTGTATTGGCCATCTGGAGGTAATTTTGAGTCTCAGCATCGGACTCTAACAATTTATATAATTCTAGGACTTTTTCGTCCTCCATAATCTTTTTTGCAGCTAACTGCAATGATACTTTACTCATCTTCGATTATTCTCCAAGGATAAAGTTTGAAAGAATAGTTATTTACGTTTTTTTGAATGGAGAAGAATTATTTGTTGGAGCGCGCATTAGTTTTCTTTTGCCGAAGATAATTAATCAATAATAGATTAGCACGCTCTATTTTTTCGCTTAGCTTACAAAAAAAACGCGACTTTTGAATTTGATTCTATCAATATTTTTTGGAAAATAATAAAAAGAAGTCCGATTTACTACTAAGTGGGTATTCAAATGACGATGTTAATCACAGGTGGAACTGGCCTTATTGGATCCCAATTGGCGAAGATGCTAGTGAATAGAGGAGAGAAAGTAGTATTATTTGATATTGCGCCTAGATATGCGGCTATAGAGCCTATTAAAGATAAGGTAACCGTAGTACGAGGGGACGTAGCTAACTGGTCTGAAGTATTCAATGTTGTCAAGGGTTACAAAGTCAAAAGTATCTTTCATCTCGGTGCGATGTTGAGTATACCCTCTGATGCAAATCCCTGGGCAGCATATAGAGTCAACGCGAATGGAATAATGCATATTCTCGAGGCAGCCAGACTCTTCAATGTGCGGAAAGTAGTATTTACAAGTACTGCAGCTGTATATGCGGGGCAATCGGAAGGGTCATTCCCAATTAATGACTCGACAATTCAAAAGCCAGGAAGCATGTATGGAGTAACTAAACTCTTCGGCGAACTTCTTGGAAGATTTTACGCGAATAAGTTTGGACTTGACTTTAGATCAGTACGTCTTATAACTGTGATCGGTCCTGGGGCTAAGACTAAGCACATGTCTCAATATATGGCATGGATGATTGATTACTCATTAGCGAATAAACCTTTCGAAGTTTGGGTTAAAGAGGATGTTAGGGGCCCATTCATCTATTATAAAGATGCGGCCAATGCGTTGCTTATGCTCCATGATGCGCCGAGTGAGAAAATCAAGACTCGAGTATACAATCTTTCTGGCATTTCATTGACGGCCAAGGAATTTGCTGATACTGTTAGAAAGCATATTCCTTCGGCTCAGATCATATTCAAGCCCGACCCAGAAGTTGAGAAATTGATGGGCAAAGGTTTTGGATCTATAGACGAAAGTCAGGCAAAGAAAGAATGGGGATGGAAGTTAAATTACGATATTGATGAAATGATTGAGGATTTCAAGCTCGAGTATAAAGCTTTAGAGCGCGCAAGTTTATAATGCGTCTACTATGTTTTTTTACAACCGATTAGGCACTTGATTTAGAGAAACACTCGCATTTCAGTAGTAGGTTGAAATCCAAACGACTCATATAACGATCTACTGGCTTCAACAGCATGTAATGTAAGGGTTTTGAATTCGTTTTCTTTACAATATTGCATAATGGTCTCAATAATCGTTCTAGCCAAACCAAGGCCCCTATATTGGGGCTCAGTGTATATGCTGTGAACATAAACATAACGAAGGGTATCGTCTTGGGGCCTAGGTGGTTGTTCGTAAACTGAGATAGCACCTCCAGCTATTAAATCGCCTTTCTTTGTCTCAATAAGCCAAGCTTTAAAAGTTCCTTGAGGCAACGCTTTTTCAATAAGCTTCCTGTAGGCTTTATCCATAGCATCAAGCTTTTTTTTATCTTTAGCACCTGTTGCCTCCTTGAACATAACTCTTCTTTGGCGAACCAAAGTAGAAACATCATTTAAGTCAGCCTCACGAAGCCTGAATTTACCAAGATCTCTAATCTGCGTTTTGAATCCCTCTTTTCGCATGAGTCTTCTATTCTACAACCAATTCAAATTTTTTTAATAGATTCCAAACTTTTTCAATTTCATTTTTCTTATATCTTTTTGGCCCGCGTTTATTGAGGTTCTCTTCGGGTGCGCTTACTTCCTTAAAATGTTGTTGAAAATATTTGTTGAGAAAGTGAACTCTGCATGCAAGTTCTAACCAATATTCCTCCTGATCTAATTTGGGTTCGCGCTCTTGGAATAATTCACTCATAAATTCCTTGCATCTTTTTAATACCTTTTTATCTTTCGCGTTTAGATTAGGAATTTTCTTAATTAACTCGCTCTTCTCTTTAGAGGCTGAAAATATATATATGTCATTCGAAAACCCATCTGAGTATGGGCCATAGGACCACCATGCGTAAACATAACCTATTTTGGCTCCAAATTCTTGTAGGAAATATACGGTTCTTTCTACGTTAAGTTTATAACTAATCCGGTCTTTCGGTTCTATTTCTATATCATCCACATTCTTGTTAAATCTCTTCAAATAAGTTATTGCTTTCAGAACTTTTTCAATAGTCACCTCCCCCAGCTCTTGTAAAGCGTCTTGTCATTGTTTACGTGGAGTCATAGATTGTCTCAATGAAGTTCTTAGATTCTTTCAAAGTCTTAATCGGCTCTTGAAGATAAAGCAATTCGATAGAATAATATCCAGAATAATTCTTCTGTTTCAATGCCTTAAGGAAGTTTAGAAAATCTTCTTTTGTCAAAGTTCCGATATTAAATGGTGTATGAATATCGTTTCTTCCATCGTTATTGTCAAGATGAATGAGAAATATTTTTCCCGTGTTTGAAACAATGGTCATCGGGTCTTCCTTGGTCATGTTCAAATGTCCGATATCCAATAGGGCTCCAAGGCTTTTCATATCCAATTCTTCTAGAATTTCGTTTAGAAAAGCTGCTTTATCTACCAGACTTCCCGGTGCGTGCTCCACTGCAATCTTTATTCCTCTTTCAGAAGCATAATCAGCACACTCTGTAAAAAATCTCTTAACGTTTTCTAAGGCCTTATCCTTGTTTTCGAACTCATCCTTTGGTCGAGTAGTACAAAGGTAAAGTACCTCTGAATTCAATTCAACTGCGCAATCTATGCCTTTATTAATATGCTCAAGCGTTCTCTCCCGGATAATATCATCTTTGCTTTCAATACAGAGTTGCCCTTGGCTAAGTCCTAGAGGAGGGCCCAAAGCAATCGATGCCACATTCATATTATTCCTTTCCAAAGCGGTTCTAGTCTCTTTTATGGCATTTGGGGTAATATCTTGAGAAAAACCCAGAATTTCTATTGCTTCAAATCCTGCCTCTCTTGAGAGCTCTATTCTTCTAGTAGGGCTTTCACTTCTGAATGTAACGCTATTTATGCTTAGCTTCAATAAAACCATCACCGAAAATTATTATTGCCCTTTATTATTTAAAATAATTCAAAGGAAACACGAATACGAAGCTAATTCGAATTCAACTTAATGAAACTCTTAATTATATCATTTATCCTCTCACGTTCTGAAATTGGTTTTCTAGTTAGAGGATCTAGGGCGTAGCAGGCTCCATTGATAATCTTTGTGACCATTGCGCCTTTTGCGATATTGCTTCCTTTGAGGTGAGGTGCATCTAGTATACCTATCCTCAATGCTTTTCCGAGTGTTTCTGGATCAGTAAAAGGATCTTCTGTCTTCTTTGGCGCAATTTGTCTTATCGCATCAAGAAGAACTTTTGCCTCCTTAATAAGTTCATTCTTTCTTTTTTCGACCTCAGGATCGGCTGACATATCAGGCATTCCCTCAATACAGCTTTGAATTACGTATCTAGCGATCTTACAGCTTTCGATGATGTCGTTAGCTGTGGCCGCATGACTAGCCTCGATATAGCTAACCACATGTATAATTTCTGGTTGAAGAGCCATTTGCATCATAATTGATGTTGCTAATCTGCCTTTTGCAGCGTCAAGGTCTGCTGGATACCTCAGCAGCCCAGTTCTCGTTTGGGTATAGATAATGAACTTATCATCTGAAAGTTCCTTAATTATCTCTTTCTTTGCAAGCTGCTTTGCCAAATCCATTTTGAAGCTTTCGCCCATTGGGAGGTCGAACATACATGTGCAGATAAAATGCTTTACGCCCATCTTCTTAGCATTATACGCTGACAGATATGTGTCCGCAACGGCAGTTACATCAGATGATTCTCTCAACTCAAAATGATGAGGTTCATTTAACTCTACGGGAATTCCTCTTTTTCCGTGCCATTTGATCAATTCTTGATGTTCTTTAATCGCTTCTTCCAAACCCAAAGGGCCGCGACCATCAAGTTTGCTGAACCAAAAAAGAGGTATCGCTGCAAAACAGTTTTTAATCGTTTTTATAAGCATCTCAGCCATTTTAATTAGGTCATTCGTCCCCTGATAGCATCGCATCAAAGGTAAATTGCCGTATCTAGATGCGGCGTAGAGTCTCTCTAAATCTATTGGGTTTCTTACTGGAACGCCCCCCGCTCCTTTGCGTCCTGGTTCTTGGTTTTCCGGATGGAAAAAATTTTCTTGGGCATCTTGGTCTATTGCTAGAGATATTATATCCAAAACTTTTTCCTTTGAAACTTTTTCGACAGCATCTATTGTCTCCTTTAAAGAAGCCAATCCTAAGTGGTGTCTTATGACTGGAAATGGCTTTTTTAAAAGGATACGATCAACAAGGTTATCAGGATATATTTTCGATTCTTTGGGCGCTATTTGTCCACGTAGATATGCAATTATATCCTCATCACTTTCAGTGCCATCAAAGATCTTCGCGAAAATTCCAATTTTCTCTGCAACTCTAGCTACTTTAGGCGTTCCTCCAAAAACATACTTCTTATCGCTACGAAGAAGCCCAGCTTCTTCAAGATCCATTTTAAGTTTTTTAAGATGAAATTCCCCTG
>CAYFUV010000184.1:0-56575 GCA_964346435.1 uncultured Candidatus Bathyarchaeia archaeon
TACCTCAGATGCTTTCCTTTTGAAATACGATTCAGACGGGAATCTCAAGTGGTCGAGAAAATGGGACTCAGGATATGAAGATTTTGCATATGGTGTGGCTGTCGGTTCGGATATATATGTTGCTGGCTACAATGGTACCGACCCTAATTATGATGCATTCCTCTTGAAATATGACGCAGCTGGAAATCTTTTGTATAATAAATTTTGGGATTCAGGAGGTTATGATATTACAACTAGCGTAGCCGTAAGCTCGGACATATACGTAGCTGGCGCTACCACTATGGGAATTACCTCAGATGCTTTCCTTTTGAAATACGATTCAGACGGGAATCTCAAGTGGTCGAGAACATGGGACACGGGAAGTCATGAAATGTCAAGCTCAGTGGCCGTAGAATCGTTTATCTATGTAGCTGGCCGGACCTTTTATGGAGCCAATCCCGAAAATATCTTCCTCTTGAAGTATCATCCTCAAGGAGGTCTAATTTGGACTCAATTTTATGACTCGGGAGATTATGATTATGCGCAAGGCGTGGCCGTAGGTTCGGACATATATGTTGCTGGTCATACCCAATTGGGACCAAATCCCGATAATACCCTTCTTTTAAAGTATTACGATCCTCCTCCAGTCGGAGGATACTGTGCACCTGTGAACAGGCTCGCAATTCTTGCGCCTTACCTAGCCTTAATCGGCCTTATCGCAGTATTTTCAACGATTCTTGTCTTAAGGAAATGGCGTAAGGCCTAAGCAGTCTTTTTTTTAATTATTTGTAACTTTTGGGCATTTTCTCTTCCTTTTTATCCTTACGTCTATGAGTCGAGTCGCGTTAGTTATTCCAGAGAGAGAGGGTACCTTGGTGCGCTCTCTCTCTCTCTCATTAACGCGACTCGAACTAACTCGACTCACACTTGTAAGGATAGAAAGGAAGAAAGGAAGGAGATAGAGGAAGGAATAATTAAAACTCAATGTGGTATGATTATTTCATTTACCCATTATTGCTATGTCTCCTATTCGCATCTCTTCTTCAACTAGTTCTTTAGCACTCCTAACATCGATATGTTTAACAATCTTGTCTTCTACCATTTTTCTTATAGCTTTAGTTAAATCTTTATCATTTGAAACAAAAATTTCAACTTTATCAATCGCATTAAAGAGATGTAAAGCATCGGTTAAATGAACATCCTTTTTTTTCGAAAACATCTTTGAAGCCTCATAGAATAAATGGATTTCGAATGCGGGAGCTTTAATAGAAAGGTTTTGCATTTCAGTATAATCTAAAACGTCCCTAGACTTGTTACCTGCATAATTACGACCTTCATATAGTTGTAAATCCAGACCTATGCCTCTATTTATATGAACTTTACCATTTCTCAGACTGGGGACATCAGCCTCGCCTTCAGCCAATATCCAATGTTCTTTCCAAAATTGATTAAGTTCAATTTTCTTAAGGAAATTTAAAGTCGAATATAATGGTTCAAACCTAGATAGGATTTCTTTATTTACTAAATCGTACATGTCATCAACGGTTCTATTATATTTTGGAGCTTTGGAAATAAATTCCCCGATTGCAAAAGCCGAAGTCCTGAGATGGTCGGGTTCCCATTCGTAAAATATTTTATGAGATGCTTTTATTTCTTCTATCTTTTTTGCATATTTTCTACGAGTTCTACGAGTTTTCTTTTTTGAATTAGGATTTCTATTTATTTCTTCTAGACATTCATTACGATAATTCTTTATCCATAAAGGATCTGATTCAAGAATCGCAGATAGAAAAATGTTGGTGTCAAGGTAGATCGGATAACGTGTATAGTCTTTTATCCTATTCATTATTTATAACCTATAATTAGTTTTTTTAATTCTTGTATAGACTTTATCCAATACTTCCTCTAATACTTCTTCTAATTTCATTTTTTCACATAAAATGGATATTGGGAGTAGGTTCTGTAAAGTCTATTGTTTTTTCTTTATCGAGTAGGAAGCGTGCTAGTTCTTGAGTCTTGGCTAGTATTTACTAGTATACGGTTAATATTCTGTTTACATAATGCTAAAATAATACTCACTTAATTCCCTGCTTTGCACATAATTCATTCACGCGTGCGATAAGTGAAGTTTATGAATAGTTCCATAATAATTATAATTGGGTTTATAAAATGGTTTTAGAACTTGGAATTGCTTTGTGGTCGTTCGTTGAAGAGTTTTTTCAGTATTTGCTTAGTGATCTTTCATCCATTCCGTTTACAATATCCTTTGGAGCGGCTATATTGTTGACTTTTATGTATCTTGCCAATTTCGTTTCTGATATATTGTTAAGGAGCACATTGGTACCTATTTGGATATTCGCCATAATCACCTATTTCTTCCCTACACTGATTCCAAAAGAGCATGAGTTTGCATCTCTTGCCATATTCGCTGTTATGATAGTAGTGGCTGTCATAGCAGTAAAGCAACTACACAGGACCCGAAATAGAATTCGTACATACGGCGTTGCATCCGACGTTCTTGCATGGATGAAATCTGCCCAATTATTGAGTCCAAACCGGCAAATCCGGGAAGAAGATATGAAAAAAAAGATAGTAGAGATATTGAAGAGGAATAACATTACTTAATGCGTAAACGTTTCTTCTATAAAGGCGCGCGCGCACTCTAATGATTATAATTAATTGTGCGTATGCTGGTACCTCGACAAGCACACAAAAACAAAAAGGCTCACGTTAAGGTTATTTATGAAATAGATACTAGATTATTTATTAGATAGGCATTTGAAAACGATTAATTCTCTTATTGTTGGCTTCATTCTTTTTATTTTGGGAATAGTAGGTATAATCCAATTTTTCTTCTTTTTTATTGGATCTGTGACCATTAGTGCTTTGGGTCAATTATTATCAGGAGAGAAATTTGAATTTTGGCCATTTTTATTTAGAACAATATTCTACCTTTGTCTAATTCTTACGATTATTGGTCCGATTTTTTTCTGGATAATAATTCCCTTCAATAACAAATTCCATTTCGTAATCAGATTAAGAAAAAGAGGAATATTCCTAGCCTCTGATGGGACGAAAATTACTATAAGTAAAACTGAATATGAAAGAGCTTTAGAAGCGCTTGACAAGGTCGATTTGAAGACCGTCAAAGAAATTTTAGAAGATGCGCAAAAAGCAACAATTCCCAAAGAAATAACTTCAATTCCGGAAGAAGAAATCAAAAAAATTCCCGAGGAAGTAAAAGCGCGGATCTCCGAACCTAAAATTCAAATATGCTCCATATGCGGTAGAGAATCGCTTCTTGGAGCATTATATTGCGACAAATGCGGTAATAGATTGCCAAGTCAGCGAACTCGCTAGCATAGCCCGCGTTTTCTTGAACAACTTGGGCTGTTAATTAAAAGGTTTTTAAGCAATTAAAGCATTACAGAACATTTCAGTCGTTCAGACTTTCAATGCAGAATTTTATAGTGATTTGGCTATGATTAATATTCGCCTTGGAATAATAGGTTCGGGCAAGATCGGTGAAGCTTTAATAAATGGTCTGTTGTCCTCAAAAAAAATTAAAAAAGAGAATTTAGTCTCAAGTGATGTGAAAAAAGAAAGAAGAGATCTTATTGCTCAGAAATATTCGATAGAATGCCTGGGCAACAATTCGGATGTAGTAAAGAAAAGTGATGTAGTAATACTTGCAATTAAGCCAAACGATGTAAAAAAGGTAACAGCTGATATAAGAGGCGTATTAACGAGCAAACACCTTCTAATTTCTATTGCTGCTGGGGTCACCATCAATTACATATTGAAAAATTTAAAGAAAGAGGTTCCGATTGTTAGGGGGATGCCCAATATTCCAGTATTGATCAAGGAAGGAATAACTGTTCTGACGACCATCAATGGATCTAACGAGCACCTAAATTTAGCTAAGGAAATTTTTAACTCAATTGGTAGAGTCGTCGTACTAGAAGAGAAACATATTGATGCTGTAACTGGCCTGAGTGGCAGCGGGCCTGCGTATGTGTTTATGATGATTGAAGCTTTAGTCGAGGCAGGTGTAAAGGTGGGAATTCCAAGGGAGATATCAAACCTATTAGCCGTACAGACAACTATCGGCTCGGCAAAGATGATTCTGGAGACAGGTGAGCATCCGGCCTTATTGAGGGACATGGTTACTACCCCTGGAGGAGTTACAATTGATGGGATCATTCAATTAGAGGAAGGAAAGCTTAGAACCTCTATCATTAATGCAGTTGTGAAGGCTACCGAGAGATCAAGGGAACTAGTATTGAACGATTAACTCAAATATAGATTTTGATAGTGTTAGATATCCCTTTTTATTATAGGATTGAACCGGTGATTACATTCTTAATGCGATAGCACGCCTTTTTTTATCTTGGGCTAATGTTTTTTAGATTTCCTCGCATAACAGTAAATACTTGGAAATATATGGATATGAAAATTGGAATACTTACAAGAAATGAAAAGTCTTGGTGTTCATCTCAAATAAAAAAAGCTTTGGCTAAACAGAATATTCGATCTATATGTTTTAATTTCTCGCAATTAATAGCAAGGGTTGTCGACGAACCTTATGTTTCTTTTAAGGAATTAGATTTACTCAAAGAGCTCTCGGCTTTATTAGTAAGGCCTATAGGACGTTGCTCATTGGAAGAAATTATCTTTCAAATGGATCTGCTTCATAAACTTTACAATAATGGTTTAGTAGTCATCAATCCACCCTCCGCTATAGAAAAGGCCGTGGATAAATATTACACCCTATCTATGCTTGAGGAAGCAAATCTCCCTGTTCCTAGAACTGCTGCCACTCGAAATGTTGAAGAAGGTATAGAGGTTTTCAAAAGATTCGGTGGAGAAGCCATAGTCAAACCGTTATTCGGTTCAAAAGGAATAGGCTCTGCAAGAATTTCAGATTTGGATATAGCAGAGAGGGCATTTAGAACTCTCCAATTCTATCGTCATGTGATATATATCCAAGAATTCATCCCTCATGGTAAGAGTGATATAAGGGCATTTGTAATTGGAGACAAGGTCGTCGCATCAATGCGCAGAATTGCTCCCTCTTGGAAGGCTAACATTAGTAGAGGTGCTAAACCAATAAAAATGAGGAAAAGAGAGGATGTAGAAGATTTAAGCGTCAAAGCGGCCCAAGCAATTTCATGTGAAATTGCGGGCATAGACCTAATTGAAACGGATAAAGGATTGATCGTTATAGAGGTCAATTCCCAGCCTGGGTGGAGGGGCTTGCAATCAACTACCAATGTAAATATTGCCGATGAAATTGTTGATTACGTAGTTCAGAAATGTAAACATTAATTTTAGTTTAGCTTGTATTCTTTGATGCAGAGTATTTTTTAAATCTCCTAACGCGCTATCTATTTCTCAGCCATTTTGTACTCTTTATGGCAACGATTTAGAAAGGGCTAAGTATGAAAAAAATTGTTGTTATGGGCAGAGGTGGAACAGGGAAGACTAGCTTAGTCGCTTTAATGACAAAATACTTAATTGAAAATGGCAAGACGCCGATACTCCTGATAGATGCAGATCCAGATCAAAATTTAGGCGATATGGTTGATGCAAATATGATTAAGACTATTTCAGATGTTTTGTCTGAGTTCTTAGACAAAGGCGGAAGTTTATCTGGGGCGTCTCCCCTAGAAAGACTGGAACCCAGAGTTCTCGAGAATTTATATGAAGGAAAATTCTTTGACTTAATTGTCATCGGTGCGAAGTGGAGAGAAGGATGCTATTGTCTACCGAATAATTTAATAAAAAAGATAATTCCTGCCTTAGCTGAAAATTATGAATATATCTTGATCGATTCTCCAGCAGGCCTAGAACACTTGAATAGGCGAATAACCTCAGACATTGATTATATATTGGATATCCTGGATCCATCAAAAAAAGCATTTGAGCATGTTAAGAGAGTGCGTCGAATAATAAACGAAATCAACATAAAATTCGAATTTTTCTATCTTATCGGCGGTTATAATTATTCTAATCAGTTGGCAAAAAGAGCAGAAGAGACAGGATTAAAATATCTAGGAAAGATCGATTATGATAAAAATCTGGAATATTTCGTTTCAGAAGGCAAATCTCTACTAGAATTGCCTGATGCTTCTCCTGCCTATTCTTCAATAAAAAGGATCATGGGATATATCGGATAACCCGTTATCGTTTAACGATCTTGTTCCTAGAGTATATCATTCACTTTTTAACACTCAAATCTGATTTTTTTTAAAATTTATAACTGTGTTATAACCTTGATCTGTCCAAAACAGTATGTTTTTTTAAGGGCGCGATAGCGCTTAAATAAATTCAAGATTATCATGATTTGGTGATGGCGTTGGCAAGAAGAAACGTAGACCTAAAAATCAAGGAACTGAAGACCAGCATGGGCGTTATGAAGGATGTTAAGCTCTCTATCGGCAGGGTATTGGAGGAGACATGGGAAGAGCCTGTTGGTCCAACTTCTATGCCCTCTATAACAGACTTGAGGGAATGGGATATGAAAATCTTGCAACGATACAAGCCCTTTTACATGCCATTCTGCGATCTATGTTGCCTATGCACCTATGGAAAATGCGATTTGACTGGTAACAAGAGAGGGGCTTGTGGATTGAATATGGAGGGCCAGCAATCTAGGATAGTTCTTCTTGCGGCTTGCATTGGAGCTGCAACCCATACCGCTCACGCGAGACATCTGGTTGATGAATTGATCGAAAAGTTTGGCCGAAAATATCCTATCGACGTTGGCGGTACAAACATTGAAGTTGAAGCTCCAGTAACAAGATTGGTAACTGGGGTTAGACCCAAGACCTTAGGCGACTTGGAAGATATTTTGGACTATTTGGAAACTCAAATTAACCATCTGCTTTCAGCCACTCATACGGGCCAAGAGGGTAGCAATATAGATTTTGAATCCAAAGTATTTCACGCAGGAATGATAGATCAGGTTGGAATGGAAATTGCAGACATGGCACAGGTTTCATGTTATGGATTTCCGAAGGCCGATCCTGAAGCTCCTTTAGTGGAATTGGGATTTGGGGCGATCGATACGAGTAAACCTGTTATTATGGTAGTAGGCCATAATGTTCCACCAGCTATTGGAATTATGGATTATCTTAACGAAAATGGACTTTATGGAAAAGTTGATGTTTGTGGTTTATGTTGTACTGCTCATGATATTACTAGGTATAGCTCTAAAGCTAAAATAGTTGGACCAATATCATGGCAGCTTCGATTTATTAGGAGTGGCATCCCAGATGTTATTGTTGTTGATGAGCAGTGCATTCGTGCTGATTCACTTGCTGAGGCCAAAAAGATAAAGGCCCCTCTTATCGCATCAAGCCCTAAGAATTGTTTAGGTCTACAGGATAGAACCAATGATTCAACAGACAATATAGTGAATGATCTTGTAAGTGGTCGAGTTCCAGGTGTGCTAATTCTTGATCCAGAAAAAGTTGGCGAAGTGGCTGTTAGGACGTCCTTAAAGATAGCTCCTAAGAGAAAGAAGTTCAAAGTCTTGCCAAATATCAAAGATATAATCAAAAACTCGAAGAATTGTACAAAGTGTAATGAATGTAGAAGGACCTGCCCTAATGATCTAAAGATTCCAGAAGCAATAATTGGAGCTGCTAAAGAAGATCTGACAAAATTGGCAAGTCTTTATGAAGAATGTATCGGATGTGGTCGATGTGAAAGCGCCTGTCCTAATAGCTTACCAATCCATAGCTTTATAGTAAAAGCAGCCGAGAATAAGATGAAGGAAGAAAAATACAAAATACGTGCTGGGAGGGGAGCTATACAGGACGTAGAGATTAGGAGAGTTGGACAGCCCATAATATTTGGAGAGATACCGGGGGTTGTCGCCTATGTAGGTTGTGCCAATTATCCAAAGGGCGGGCAAGAAGTTGCAGAGATGATTGAGGAATTTGCGAAACGGAGATTTATTGTAGTTACTTCAGGATGCGCTGCAATGTCTGCTGCCATGGTTAAAGATGAAGAGGGGAAATCTCCATATGAAAAGTATGGAGGTGACTTTGATAGTGGCGGACTCGTAAATGTTGGCTCATGCGTCTCAAATCCTCACATAGCGGGTGCGGCGATAAAGATCGCAAGTATTTTTGCCAAGCGAAATCTACGGGCAAATTATGAGGAGATAGCAGACTATGTACTCAATCGTGTTGGTGCCGTGGGAGTTGCATGGGGTGCTATGTCACAAAAAGCAGCATCTATAGCTAGTGGATTCTGGAGGTTAGGCGTGCCTGTTATAGTCGGACCTCATGGTTCTAAGTATCGGCGGATGCTGTTAGGGAGAAAAGACCATGATGAAGATTGGTACGTTTACGATGCGCGAACAGGAGAGCGCGTCTATACGGGCCCTGCACCTGAACATCTATTCTATGCTGCAGAGACCAAGGAAGAAGCTATGGTTATGACTGCGAAGCTATGCATGCGACCAAACGATAATACTAAAGGCAGAGCGATTAAGCTCTCCCACTATATCGATCTCCATAAACGTTACTACAATAAACTTCCAGATGACATACATCTCCACGTTCGACGCTTATCCGATATACCAATTACAATGAAAGACGAGATCATTAGGATCCTTGACGAAAAGGGTTGGAAAGAAAGAATAATCCCTGATCCGACTCTTTTGCCAAGACTCATCAGAAAGAAGGAAATGCTAAAATGAGCGATACTCCATGGCAAAAAGCGGAGATAGCGGGGCCAAAGAAGGCATTATCCCTCACAAAACCAGAGGTAGTGATAGCAATGCTGAAGAGATCTAAGCGACCTATTATCATAGCTGGACATAAGGCAATGGAGATGGAAATAGAAGGTAAAAAACTTATAGACTACGTGATAGATATGGCCGAAAAGTCGAAAATTCCGATAGTAGCTACAGCACACTCGATAAAAGAGTTCTCAAATAGAAAATTCCAGAACGTTTCCTCTATGCCCGTTATGGATATTGCTAATAGACTTAGAGATCCGGAGTGGAAGGGATTGGACGGCAAAGGAGCATACGACCTTGCTTTTTTTGTCGGGTTACCATATTATATGGAATGGCTTATACTCTCTGGGCTAAAGCATTTTTCAAAAAATCTACAGACTATTTGTCTAGATGGATTTTATCAGCCGAATGCCTCATGGTCTACTCCAAACATTTCTCCCAAAGAATTGCGGGAATTCTTCGAGATAATGATAGCTAAGTCAGGTGGACAATAGAATGTCTATGTTTAAAGATATCCCTGTAGATGTCGGGGTTGTATATGAAGGAGAAAGAATCCGAAAATCTGACTTATACCTTGAACTTGGGGGTCCAAACATAGATTATAAGTTTGAATTAGTAAGGGTAAAAAAAATCAATGAGATTAAGGATGGCAAAATTAAGATTGTTGGTCCAGATATTATGAAAAACGGGCAGGGGAGTAGCATACCTTTCGGAATTCTAATCGAAGTTGCCGGAAAGGAGTTAGAGGAAGAACTTGAAGGAGTCATTGAACGGCGAATCCATGAGTATAGCAATTATATTGAGGGATATATGCACCTAAATCAACGATATGATATCTGGTGCAGAATAAGCAAGAAATCTGTAGAAAAAGGTCTAAACTCATTCAAAATTATAGGAAAAGTATTAATGCGCCTCTTTAGGAGCGAATTGCCCTTCATAGAGGCCATGCAGATAACTTTTATCACAGATCCCAAGAAAGTTGAAGAAATATCGAAAGAAGCTATTAAGATTTATGAGGCCAGAGATTCAAGAGCAAGAAAACTTAGTGATGATGATGTAAACGAATTTTATGGATGCGATCTATGCCAATCTTTCGCTCCTACACATGTCTGTACAATAACGCCCCAAAGATACGCAAATTGTGGAGCCATAAGTTGGTTTGATGGAAGAGCTGCAGCTAGGATAGACCCTAAGGGTCCAATATATAAAATCGAAAAAGGCGAATGTATAGACGCAGTGAAAGGGGAATACTCTGGTATTAATGAAAACGCAAAAAAGAAATCTCTTGGAGAGATTAATCGGGTTTGGCTTTATTCTGCTTTTGGCTATCCACATACTTCCTGCGGATGTTTTGAAGCAATAGCTTTCTATATCCCAGAAGTGGATGGTTTAGGAATAGTACACAGAGATTTCAAAGGAAAAACTGTTAATGGACTTGCCTTCTCTACCATGGCCGATTCGACGGCAGGGGGAAGACAAGTTGATGGCTTCCACGGTCTATCGATTGAATATATGAGGTCACCTAAACTTTTACAAGTAGATGGCGGATGGAATAAGATAGTTTGGATGCCAAAAGCACTAAAGGAACGTTTGGCAAATTTCATACCGAAAGACATCATCGATAAGATTCCTGCAGAGGATGATGCGGAAACGATGGAGGATTTACAGGAATTCCTAAAAGCTCATGAGCATCCTGTAGTAGAAGGTTGGAAAGAGGTGCCTATTGAAGAAGTCCCTGAAGAAGAGGAAATTACTACAGTAGCACCTATCCCCGAAATAGACATGCCTATGGCTGGAAGTGGATTCAAGATTATCCTGAAGGGAGCAAAAATCCATGCGAAAAAGATCATTGTCAAGGCTCCGAAAAGAAGGTAGTTGATAGTATATTGAGCAGAGAAAAAAAGAAAGAGAAACTCAAGATTGAAACCAATGGCAATCTTATCGAAACCTTAAGCAAATTTCAAGAGCTTGAACTTGAAGACGTAGAACTGGAGATAGGAGAGCTTGAACTTTGGATTCATCCTGGTGTTGGAACAGTCACGGCACAGCTTCGAAAGCCTGAATCGAAACCTACAGAAATTCTCTCAGCGAAGTTTAATGCTCCGGTAATGGAGTATCCAGGGAAAATTCTGGAAGTTAAACTGGGTGCCACAAAAAGTGAGGGCGGAAGTCGATCCAAGTCGATCACGATTGGTGGGGAGAAAACATTACCTTATTATCGTTTTGAGACTGAGATGCCTCATCCACCTGTCATCTCATTTGATGTTTTTGATACCAAGATTCCTCTAGCCAAACCAGTAAAGGCTCATGTTGAGGAAGTACTTGAGGATCCTCCTGCATGGGCTAAACTATCCGTCGATAAATTTGGAGCCGAAATGGTCAATCTCCACCTCATCAGTATTGATCCTCTGATTAAAGATACTTCGCCTCGAAAAGCAGCCAAGACTGTTGAGGATGTACTCCAGGCAGTTGATGTTCCAATAGCAGTAGGGGGTTGCGGAGATCCAATAAAAGACCTAAGGGTTTTCGAGAAGGTAGCCGAAGTTACTAAGGGCGAGAGATTGCTATTTAACTCGGTAACTCTTGACATGGATATTGAAAAGATGACGAATATTATGAATAAATACGGTCACGTCGTCATTGCTTTTACATCAATGAATTTAGAAGATGCTAAGGAACTTAATCGAAAACTATTCCAGTTTATGCCCAAAGAGAATATAGTTATCGATACGACGACTGCTGCCTTAGGATATGGTTTGGATTATGCATTTACAGTTATGGAGCGCACTCGTATATCTGGACTAATGGGAGATGAACAATTGCAGAACCCAATGTCCTCAGGAACGACAAATGCATGGGCAGCAAGAGAAGCTTGGATGAAACTGGAACAGAAATGGGGAACAAGGGAACAGCGAGGCCCAATTTGGGAAACGGTAACCGCGCTTACTCTTCTGTTGGCTGGTGTTGACTATTTCATGATGATGCATCCTAGTGCTGTTAAGACAGTTAAGGAAACTATCGGACATTTAATAAATACAAAAATTCCTAAACCTGAAGAAAATTCAAAATGGATTACTATTAGTTTATAGGGGATAGAAATGTCAGAGAGAGAAATTAAAAGAAGCAGCATCAAAGAGATAAGCCCATTAGATGTTTATAAACTCCTTCCAAGAACAAATTGTAAAAAATGCGATGAAGAAAATTGCATGGCGTTCGCAACAAGAGTAGTAAATCGCGAACTTGTCTTGGAAAGTTGTACTCCTTTACTCGAAGAAAAGAAGTATAGAAACAATTACCAAACTCTCTGGGATATGCTTAAACCTCCAGTAAAAAGCGTTACGATCGGTGATGGCGAAAGGCCTGTAACAATAGGTGGAGAGTTCGTAATGTATCGCCATGAATTTACTTACTACAATCCAACTGCAATAGCAATCGATATAACTGATGAAATGAGTAAAGAAGATATATCGAAACGTGCAAGACAGGTCCAAGATTTCATATATCCCTATATAGGCCAAGAACTTAGACTCGACCTAGTGGCAGTACGCTCATCTTCGGGGAATCCAGATAAATTTGCCACAACTGTTGAAGAAGTTATGAAGAGTACTGAACTCCCTATCATTCTATGCTCTCTTAATCCAGAAATCATGGAAGCAGGTCTCAAGGCAAGTAAAGGTAAGAGACCATTAATATATGCGGCTACAAAGGATAATTGGAAGGAGATGGCTGAGCTTGCTTTGAATTTTAATTCTTCTTTAGTTGTATCTGCTCCAAATGACCTTGAATTACTCCGATCACTTTCAAAAACGCTATTGGAGTATGGGGTAGAAGATCTCGTCTTGGATCCAGGCACTTTTCATGATGATGGACTGGGTGAAACAATCAATAATTTTACCATGCTCAGAAGATTGTCTTGTAAAATGAATGATGAACTTTTAGGATTTCCATTAATTGGGACTCCTATAGTGGCTTGGTTGGATAATAAATCCTCTATTGAGGAAGTTAAATGGAAAGAGGCTTATATAGCGTCCATGTTGGTAGCTCGTTATTCTGATATCCTTGTTATGCATAGTCTTGACGGATGGGCACTTTTACCATTGGTGATCTTACGTGAAAATCTTTATACTGACCCTAGAAAACCTGTTGCAGTTGATCCTGGATTGAAAATTTTAGGAAAACCAGACGAAAATTCTCCTGTAATGTTAACAACAAATTTCGCTCTTACGTACTATACTGTAGCCAATGATATCGAAAACATAGATGGATATCTTATGGTAATTGATAGTGAAGGTCTCTCTGTCGAAAGTGCAGTTGCGGGAAGAAAACTTACTCCTGATAAAGTTAAGGATTCGATAAAAGATTTGAAAATAGAGGATAAGGTGAAACATAGAAAACTAATAATTCCAGGTAGGGCTGCAAGACTAAGTGGCGAGATTGAAGAGGTTACTGGATGGGAAATCCTCGTTGGACCTTTAGATTCTTCAGGTATCCCTGCTTTCCTTGAAAAATGGCATACGGATGAAATTAAAACTCGATAGATCGATTGCATAACTCATTTCGAGGCTTTTTATGAAGATAGCGATTGCTGGGAAAGGCGGTGTAGGAAAAACTTTTTTAGCCGGAACATTGTCGCGATTATTTGCTTGCGATGGTTACAAAGTATTAGCTATAGACGCAGATCCTGCAATGAACTTGTCTTTTGCATTAGGAATACCATCTGAAATTGCATCCAAAGTAAAACCGGTCAGCGAGAACAAAGAACTCATCGAAGAAAGGGTTGGAACAGGTCCAATATACAATATCGCTCCTAAAGTGAACGATATTTCTGAAAAATTTGGAATTAAAGGCCCAGATGGCGTTATGCTTCTTGTTATGGGGACCGTTCGTATTGGCGGCTCTGGATGCATGTGTCCCGCAAATTCATTAATTCGAGCTTTGATTCGCCATTTAATGTTGGAGCGTAAAGATTTAATCATTATGGATATGGAAGCTGGTTTAGAGCATTTAGGACGAGCAACAATAAGAGGCTTCGAAATTCTAATATGCGTAGTCGAGCCCGGATCACAATCGATAGAAACTGCAAGGAAAATAAATGCATTGGCTACTGACATTGGTATCAAGAAAGTCCTGATTGTGGGAAATAAAATCATGCATAATGATGATGAAAAGTTCCTAGAAATGGCCCTCAAAGAGATTGATATGGAGCTAATGGGCATCATTCCTTTCGATAAAGAAATTTCAAAAGCCGATAGCAAAGCGGTTGCTCCAATAGACTTCTCGCCGAATTCGTCAGCAATAAAGGCAATCGAACGACTTAAAGAAATTCTCAAAGAGAGTCACTAATTTGGGACTTACTGAGCCGCGACGCATTTCTATTATTGTTTTAGTACAGGGCTGGTATGGTCAAAGAATTGTTTTGAATATTAGAAGTAGAATTCCGGACGACTGGACAATAAAAGTTCATGAATTGCCACGTGGGCTCCCTATCCTTGTTGAAGAGCCAAAAGAACTTATTCCGAAGCAAATTACCAAATGTGAATTAATACTCTCTTTAGGCGAACATCCAGCTATAGCATCTTTCTTACCTAATTTAATAGAGATTACGGGTGCTAAAGCGGTTATTGCTCCAATAGATAATTCTAATTGGGTTCCACCTGGGGTTCGGAAACAAGTTTACGAGGAACTGGAAAGGAAGGGCGTTGAATCTTCTTTTCCCAAACCATTTTGCTCAATGAAAACAAATTCAGGCAATAAGTTTATTGACAATTTTGCAAAAAGGTTTGGAAAACCTGATTTGAGAGTCACTTCAAAAAATGGAATTATCAAAAAAGTGGATATATTGCGTGGATCACCATGTGGTGCCACAAATTTTGTAGCTGAAAAACTAGTAGGTAATAGAAAGTCAAAAGCGCCAGTGGATGCTAGTCTCTTTGTTCAAACTTATCCATGTCTAGCTTCTCGTATGAATGACCCTGAACTCGGTAAATCCTTAATCCATGTCGCGGCTTACATTACTAAAGCCTCTGTTCAAAAATCTTTATCTGGAGAAGAAAATGCGATTTAAGGCAAAATACTGGAAAAAAATCTATGACTCTATTGAGGCAATATAAACAATGACCAAAAAAACAGACACTAAAGAGATCTTAGACATCTTGCTTGATTTTAGAGGCTTCAAAATAAAGCAATATTGTTTAAAAAAATTAGATGAATGCGTTGACCCTTACGATATTTTCAATGATTTGTCCCTCGGTCTAGATGAAATAGGTAGAGGTTTTGAAAGCAAGGAATTCCAAAGATATTTTACGTCGGATCTAATAGTTTCTGGGAGGAATATGAAGAAAGCTGTTGAAATGCTCAGGTCATACTTCAAAAAGAAACTCGAAACTAAAGGAACGGTAATTGTTGGAACTGTAAAAGGTGATGTTCATGACATCGGGAAGATGATATTCGCAATAACCCTTGAATCAAACGGCTTCAGAGTTATAGATTTAGGCGTAGACGTTAGTAAAGAATCTTTTATAAAAAAGATAGAGGAGATTAGCCCTGACATCCTTGGCATGTCCGCTCTATTAACATCAACAATTTCATACATGGGAGAAGTTATTGAGGGGCTAAAAAAAGAGAATCTGCGAAACAAAGTCAAGATTATAATTGGTGGAAAAGCCGTGACAAAGAACTTTGCAAGAAAAATAGGAGCAGATGCTTATGGAGAAAATTGCATGGATGGATTGAAAAAATGCTTGCAATTCATTGAGGCGCAAAGATGAAAATCTACATTATCTATCGCGGGCCTTTCGGCGAACAAATGGTCAATAATATTGCCATGAAAGGGTTTGGAAAAGAAATTGTAAATGCATATGAATTGAAACCTGAGACTATTGAAGAAGAGCACGCCTTGTTGGAAAATATTTGGACAAAATTTTGGGAAGAACCAGAAAAATATATTCCTAAAGATTTGCCAATTGTGGAATGCGATCTTTTACTTATTTTAGGAATACATTCTAAACTCGGTGATTTAATACCGCCATTAGCGGAAAAACTTGGTGCAAAAGCGGTTCTTTATCCTATAGATGATAGAAAAATGGCACCAGAAGCAAAAAAAACAGTCCAAGATGATCTTGAAGCAAGAGGGATTCACGTTGAATTCCCGGAACCATTTTGTTCATTGGATAAGAGCAAGAATGAATACATAAATGACTTTGCAGAAAAATTTGGAAGACCCAAGTTTGAAATTGAACTCGACGAGAATAAGAAAATTATAAAAAAAGTCAAAGTTATAAGAGATAGCCCAGGAGGTACAGCCGCTAGAGTAGGCCAAGAACTGTTAAATACTTCATACGAAAATAAGGAAACTCTTTTAAAAAAAATTTATGAAGAACATCAGAATGAAGACGCTGAAAATCCTTGCTTAGCAGAGATGGATCCTATTTGTCCATTAATGCAAGAGGCTGCGGATTTATTTAAGGATGCAATTTTTGAAGCATGTAAATTTACAACCACAAAAGTGGCAATAATGGAAAAAATTAACGAAGTTGGGAAAATTGATGTTAAGAAGTTGGAAAAAGTTATTGTAAATAGTGCTGGAAATTGGGCAAACCCAGAAAAGGCCTGTGACGCTAGTAGAACTTTTTATTTATATATTGATGAATTAATTAAGGAAGAGAAAATAATCAAAACAAATAATAAATTAAGATTAGTCTAGTATATACAAAATCAAATTCTATACTTATCGAAACACAATTCTTCGACAAATCTATCATGAAAATCTTTTTCCTTCTCTAGTCTGATATGCTGGCAAATTCTTGGTATTTCCTCAGCTTCCTTTCTTTTTTCCTTTGAGATCAGTATTTGCCTTGCTCCCTCAATGGCAGCATTTCCGGCTTGGACAACTTTTTCTTTTCGCAAATCAGGTAGCATTCCAATTTTAAGTGCATTATTTGGATTTATGTAAGTTCCGAAAGCTCCTGCTAGATATAATTTTTTTATGTCATTGATTTCTACTCCATAATGCTCCATCACAACTTTTATGCCTACGGATATTGCGGCCTTTGCGAGTTTCAAATTATCGATATCTTCACCATCTAAAAATATACCGTTCCCTTCTTTTGCTATGATGAATTCAGATACGTCTTTGGAAAATTTTCCTCTCCAATCTATAATTTTTTCGTCTAGCATTTGAGCGAGGACATCTATAAGACCTGAACCGCACAATCCAATTGGTGATGCGCCATCGATGGTTTCGTAAATTACTTTCAAGTCGTCATCTATTTCTACCTTTTGAATAGCCCCCTCTACAGCTCCAGTTCCGCATTTAATACCTGAACCTTCGAAAGCCGGACCTGAAGCACAGGATGTTACGATTATTTTTTCCTCATTTCCTATAGCAATCTCTGTATTAGTTCCGATGTCTATTGTCATTAAAATTTCGGGACATTTGTGCATTTCGGTTGCGAGTATAACACTAAGAGCATCCGCGCCAACAAAATGACCAATCAATGGAGGAGCGTATACGTTTGCTCTTTGATTAATTGCCAATCCTAAATCATACGCATTTAGATTAACCGGTTTTAGGCTGATGGGTTCAAAGGGCGATTCGCCAAGCTTTCTAACAGAATGGCCTATCCAAATGTCTCTCATAGCTGTATTTCCAACAACTACTAGCTCATAGATATTTTTTGGATTTATAGGACCTCTAAGAATCATTTCATTTACGCATTTTCTAGCCACCTTCTCAAGATGTTTTTGATCGGACATCTTAGCATAATTTATCCTATCAATAATATTGTCTCCATATCTAAGCTGAGGATTTAATACGGAAGAGACGAAACGTTCGTGTCCTGTTGTTAGATCAACCCAATACATTGAAAGCGTAGTGGTTCCAACGTCCAAGGCTAAACCGTAGATTTCACCATTATAGTTATCAATTTCTTTATTTTTCCAGTATATTTTCTCTATTGGATAAGCTCCCCTTTTTTTGACGAATGGATTTAAACGGATTTTTTTACTTACTCCTTTTTCTAAAATTTTGTACTTCCCATATTTTGGGACTTCCAGATAGATATCTTCATCTTCATTGATTATCTTCGCTTGACAAGCAAGTCTATATTCTTCATTTTTAATTGATTTTCTTTCTACCTCTGTCAGGTTGCTCAGTTTTCCATCGCCATAAACTTTAACTAGACAACCTCTACATATCCCGTGGCCACCACAAGAAGCATTTATCTCGATTTCAAGTTCTTGTAAATATGAAAGAAGGGTTCTGCCTATTCTTAAAGCCCCTTTTTTATTATCTGGCTTAACAATGAGCTTTCCCATCTATCGTCCCAAATATGATGTTTCAATGATCATTAGATGTTATCAAATTTTAAGTATTATTTGAAGCGTTAACGAGGCCTTGGAAGATTAATTGACATAATCATATTAATTTTTATCATTAGAATATACAAAAATTCTAAAACAAATTTTAAAATAACTGCTCTTTGAAAATTATACCAGAAACATTTTATTGATAAAGAGCACTCATGACGCGAGCTTGAGCGTAAATGGCTAAAATGCAAAAATATCTTGTGGAGACCATCATTGAAAATAAAAGATTGGCGAAAGATCCAGAAGGTGAGACTATATATCGCGAGTTGATCAATAAAGGAGGCTACGATGAGATCATCAGCGTTAGATCTGGCAAATATTTGCGATTCGTTGTTAACGCTCAATCTCAAGAAGAAGCTGAGAAAACAGTATACAAAATGTGCAATGACATAAGAATATTCAATCCCGTTGTTCATTCATGTAAAATTATTGCCAGAGGGAAAATTCCGTGAAGGTGGCGGTAATTCAATTTCCTGGTTCTAACTGCGATTTTGATGTCCTATATGTTTTAAGAAATCTACTCGGAATCGAGACAGATCTGATTTGGCATAGATCATTTGAACATAGTGAATACGATGTAGCTATTCTGCCTGGGGGTTTTTCATATGGAGATTATCTTAGGGCTGGCGCGATTGCAGCTAGAAGCCCATCTACAATAGAAATTGAAGAGATGGCTCAAGAAGGCAAAGTAGTAATTGGCATTTGTAACGGCTTTCAGATATTAGTAGAATCAGGAATTCTTCCTGGTGCCCTTCTGAAGAACAATAGTCTTACCTTTCTATGTAAATGGGTATCGCTTAGAGTTGAAACAAATCGATCTTCTACTACTTCGCTAATTCCTAAAGGTTCAGTATTGCGTATGCCCATAGCACACGCGGAGGGCAGATACGTGAACCAGAAGAAGGGAATTAAGGAATTGTCTGAAAACGATCAAGTCGTATTCAGATATGTTAACGAAGAAGGCAAAGAAGCTAATGCTAATCCGAATGGTTCTATGGGGAACATAGCTGGTATATGCAATTCTGATGGGAATATAGTTGGACTTATGCCCCATCCTGAGAGAGCCTCGGAGTCAGCCATAAGTCCTTATGGAAGCAATGACGGATTGTTAATTTTCGAGTCAATTATTGAGTATGTTAGGGGATAGAGGGAAGAAATCTGCCATCTCTTACAGAATTTAGAACAAATCTTTCTCATAAAGAAATAAGACAAGTGACGAGGTTATTAGGCAGAAGGCCCAATATGGTTGAACTCGGCATGATTGATGTTATGTGGTCAGAACATTGCTCTTATAAAAGCAGCAAAGTGGTATTGAAGAAGATCCCAACTAAAGGACATAGGGTAGTAATAGGCCCTGGATATGATTCAGGGATAGTAGACATTGGAGACGGAGATGTGGTGGCTTTTAAGATTGAGAGTCACAATCATCCTTCAGCCATAGATCCATATAATGGAGCCGCGACTGGCGTGGGTGGGATTATTAGAGATATATTATGCACAAATTGCAGGCCTATAGCGCTGCTTGATTCTTTAAGGTTTGGTGAATTAAGAAGGAGTCATAATAGATGGCTCTTCTTAAATGTAGTAAAAGGAATTGCTGATTATGGCAATTGTTGTGGAATACCTACTGTAGCTGGGGAAGTGGAATTTGACAAGAGTTTCGAAAGTAATTGTTTGGTAAACGTTGCATGCGTTGGTATCGGAAAGAAAGATAATATTGTTTTAGGCAGAATGGAAAATCCAGGCGATCTAATTATTTTATTAGGGGGGTCTACGGGACGAGATGGGATTCATGGAGTAACTTTTGCCTCTAGGATTATGGGTGAAAAATCTGAGGAAGACAGACCCTCAGTCCAAGTTGGAGATCCTTTTACGAAAAAGATAGTTATAGAAGGGACTTTGGAAGCGTTATCGACTAATCATATTCGTGGGCTGAAGGATCTAGGAGGAGGCGGACTTACGTGCGCTCTCTCAGAAATGTCAAATAAAGGGGGTGTTGGTGCAGAAGTAGATGTTAGGAAAATTCATGCGCGAGAGGCTAATATGACTCCATATGAACTGATGCTATCTGAATCTCAAGAACGAATGTTATTTATTATTAATCATAAAGATCTCAATCAAATTCTCAAAATTTTTGACAAATGGGAAATACCGTACTCAGTAATTGGAAAGGTCACTGATACTCGTCAAGTGGTGGTTAAGAATGGTGATGAAGTAGTAGTATCTTTACCACCCTGGATATTGACGGATGTCCCGCCGATACCCAGAAAAAGCAGAAAACCATCCTATCTTAAAAAAATTTCAAAAGAACTTTCACTCAAATATCATCCAAAGAATCATGCGGAGTCAATATATGCATTATTAGGAATGCCTAACATAGCCAACAAGGAATTCATTTATCAGCAATACGATCATGAAGTTGGAGTCAGGACGATAATCAAACCCGGGCATGGTGATGCGGCCGTCCTTAGACTGTTAAATAGAGGGAAAGCAATAGCGGTTAAAACAGACTGTAACAGCTTTCATTCATATTTGGATCCTTTTTACGGCAATGCTGGGGCAGTAGCAGAATCGATTAGAAATATTATAGCAACCGGTTCTGAACCGGTGGCAATAGCCGATTGCTGCAACTTTGGGAATCCTGAGAATCCAGAAGTCTTTTGGCAATTTAAGAAATCAATTGAAGGCCTATCATATATATTAAGGGGATTATCGATTCCGTGTATTGGGGGAAACGTAAGCTTCTACAACGAGGATAAAAGAACAGGTATAGCTGTTAAACCCACAATAGTCGTGGTGGCATTAGGCCTTATAGAGAATTTAGAATTATTAACAACTCTCGGCTTTAAGGAAGAAGGAGAAGCTATAATAGCTATAGGAAAGACATTTCGAGAAATGGGCGGTTCTCATTATTGCATAAGATTCAAAGGAATCGGCGGAAGGGTACCTATAGTTAATATAGTAAGAGAAAAATCATCATTAGACACAATTCAACTTTTGATTAGAAAAGGACACATTACGGCTGCACATGATTGTTCTAAAGGAGGATTGGCAATAGCTTTGGCAATAATGGCAATTAGGAGTGGATTTGGCGCGAAAATAAATTTAGAGCGAGTTCCAAAAACAAGTATGAAAACAGACGAATTACTTTTTTCAGAGTCTCATGCAAGGTTTATTGTTACTGCAAGAAAGGAGAACGTTGATAAAGTGATAGGCTTATGCAAAGAAAATAATGTTAATGCATCAAAAATAGGGGAAGTTAGTAAGGACGGTACAATATGCCTTCTTTATAGAAATAAGATCGTTGCAAATTGTGATCTAGTAAAGATGGAAGAATATTGGGAGGAAGCAATTCCAAAATCTGCTGGAATGATCTCTAGCTGAGGTAATGAATAATGCGAGAAAGTTGTGGAGTATTTGGCATTTATAATTTCAATAAAAAAAATATCTTGAATGATATTCATCTCGGATTGATGTCACTGCACCATCGTGGACAAGAATCGGCTGGCATATCCCTATTTAGTAAATCAAGAATCAAAACTGGTAAAGTTTACGGATTGGCTAATGAAAAGCTATTTTCAAAAATAAAAAAAATTAACAGTTCAGTGGGAATTGGACATGTAAGATATTCCACAGCTGGCAGTTCGACTTTAAAAGAAGCTCAACCAATATCTAATGGAAAGCTATCAATTGCTCACAATGGAAATCTTGTAAATAACATGCAGCTTAGAAAACAACTAACAAGAGACGGGATTAAGCTTAAGACTCGAAGCGATTCGGAATTAATATTATCTCTTTTAACCTGTGAGAAAGAATGTACAGGAGACTTTTTTGAGGCAATAAAAAATTCTTTCGGGAAGCTTGAAGGCGCATTTTCTTTAATTCTCCTAACCAACGATGGTGAGATAATTGCTGTAAGAGATCCTTATGGCTTCAGGCCTCTTTGTGAAGGCGAAGCTGACGGAGTTGTAGCTTTTTCATCGGAAAGCATCGCTTTAGATATTAATAACATAAACCTTTCAAGAGACATACAGCCTGGAGAAATGGTTTTAGTTGACGAAAATGGAGTTCAAAGAAAGCGGTATACGTCTTATAATAGAAGAGCACATTGCATGTTCGAATATGTTTATTTCAGTAGAGCCGATTCCATAATAGATAGTAGAAGTGTTTATAGCGTTAGGTTTAAACTTGGAGTAAATTTAGCAAGAACCTATGAAACAGACGCAGATGTGATTATTCCGGTTCCAGACACTTCAAGAACTGCAGCTGAGGGCTTATCACATGAAAGTGGCGTTCCAGTTGCTGAGGGATTAATAAAAAACAGATACGTTCAAAGAACTTTCATAATGCCAAAGCAAACGCAGAGAGATGGAGCTACAAGAATTAAATTAAATCCCTTAAAAACTGTGCTCAGTGGTAAGAGGGTACTTTTGATAGATGATAGCATAGTTCGTGGAACTACTCTAAGGAACATTGTAAGTATGATTAGGAAATCTGGCGCAAAGGAAGTTCATTTACGAATTACATGTCCCCCAATAATTTCGCCATGTTTCTATGGAATTGATATTGCTATTCATAAAGAATTGATGGCTGTTGATAAGACTCGAGAAGAGATCAGAAAAGAATTCATAGCAGATACTCTAGGATATCAAAAAATTGACTGTCTAATCGATGCTATAGGCATGCCAAAAGAAGATCTATGTTTAGGTTGTTTGACAGGACAATATCCGACCCATTTGGCCCAGGAGTTGTCTTGCAGACTTAAAGGCTCAGTAAAGCGAAAAAGAACTAGATACTGGGAAGAGGATTAATGCACTATAAATTTTTGGAAAAATAAGGCCATAGTGAATCAATAATCATCTTATACTTTAGAAAAAATTACATGGAAGATTGAATTTTGAGCTGGACATATGCACGAGCCGGTATCGATGTAAAAAAAGTTAAGAAAGTACAGAATGAAATAGGCAAAATAATTGTAAAGACTTACAAATTAAGGAATAATAAATTTGGGACAGTTCTTAGCAGATTTGGACACTACGCCTCATTAATAGATATTGGCAACGGAAGGGCTTTGGCACTTCATACTGATGGATGTGGAACTAAAGTGCTCTTTGCTCAAATGGAGAAAAAATTCGATACTATTGGGATAGATTGTGTCGCAATGTGCGTTAATGATCTAATATGCTTAGGTGCTGAACCAGTAGCTTTGTTGGATTATCTGGCAATCGAGAAATCAAATGATGAAGTGATAAATGAAATAATTAGAGGTCTAGCTGAAGGCGCACAAGAAGCCAAAGTAACGATAATAGGTGGTGAGACTGCTATAATGCCAGACGTAATAAAAGGGGCAATCCCAGGACTTGGATTTGACTTAGCTGCGATGGGAATAGGTGTAGTAGATACTGATAAAGTGATCGATGGAAGTAAAATTGAAAATGGAGATCTGATTATTGGACTAGAAAGTAGCGGGTTACATAGCAATGGCTTTACACTTGCAAGGAAGGTATTGCTTGAGGAAGCAGCCCTCGACCTTCATGATAAACCCGATGGATTTGATCATACCTTGGGCGAGGAATTATTAATCCCAACAAAGATCTATGTTAAAGAAATTCTTTCGATAATTGCCAAATCAGAGGTACATGGTATAGCGCATATTACTGGTGGGGCATTTAGCAAATTGAAACGTTTTGAAAATTATGCAAAAGTAGGATTTTCCTTAGAGGGAATGCCAGAGCCAAAGCCGATTTTTAGCTTGATTAAGCGAGCTGGAAATATAAGTGATGAAGAAATGTATAGGACTTTTAATATGGGAGTAGGATTGTGTTTAATAGTTCCAAAAGAAAGTGCAGATGATGTTATTTCAACATGTAATAAATTTGGAACCAGATCTTTTCCCATTGGAAAAATTACTTCAGAATGTGGTGTGAAAATAAAAAGCAAAAGAGTTTTTGACATCTGAGATATAACTCATATATAAAAAAAATATGCCAATTTAACAACGTAATTGAGGATTTATCGACCTGGAAGGACGACTGACTTTGATCAATAGAGAAGAAATGCAAGAAATTACTCGCAAATACCAGGATCCCATTGGAGTGGTTTTAGGTTCTCATTCGGCCCTAGATGCTTTAGCAGGACTTAGAAATTATGGATTGAAAAGCCTCGTATATGTCACAAAAGAGAGGTCTGAAATATACTTAAGAGAGCCTAGGGTTGGCAATCTAAATAGGGCGATAGATTATTTACCCTCTCAGACCCGATCCGATGTTTTAGTAACCGAGGATATTCAAGAGATCGTAAGGAAAAGAAAAGAAAAATGGAAAGAAGCAATTCTAATGATTGAGAAATACGATGAAGTGTTGAAGCCTGAAATGCAAGATGCGCTTTTGGAGCTAGAATCTATACAGATTCCAAATAGAGCTTTCTCAGTTTATGTAGGTAAAAAAGCTTGTAAAAAGATTGAGGACGATTTTGCAGTTCCGATATTTGGGTCAAGGAATTTACTTAAAATAGAAAATAGGGAAGAGGTTGAAAAGAATTATTATTGGTACCTGGAAAAAGCAAAATTACCCCATCCAAAAGAAATTAAATTTAAAGTATCGGACGAAGGCATAAAGTTAGCTGAAGAAATAGACCAGCCAATGGTTCTGAAGATTCCACACGCTACTAGAAGACTTGAGAGGGGATTCATATTCGCGGCGGATGGACACACTTTAGAAGAAGAAGTAAAAAAAGAAGTAGCCGCTGGACATATATTACATGAAGATTTAGATTATGGAAGGGTCGAGGAATACGTCCCAGGTGTGACTGCAAACTTCAATTTTTTCTATTCGCCGATTTACGCTAATGAAAATTGGGGAGATTTAGAAGAATACGTTGAGAAGTGGAAATTGGCAAATGAACTACTCTCTATAGATGAAAGAAGAGAGACTACACATGATGGCATTCTAAGGATGCTTGCAAAAGAGCAAATTAAGGTTGACTGGCGAAAGACAAGATATCCAGTGAGCTTTGAAGTAACAGCTCACGGTATAATCAGTTTAAGGGAATCTCTTCTTAGGAAGATTTACCCAATAGCCGATACTTTATTGGAATTAATGCGAGAAGAGGAACCCCCCGGTTTAATTGGCGCGTATTGCGTTCAAACATTAATAACCTTCCAAGAACAACCGGTCGTCGAAGCCCTAAAACAAGGGGTGTATGATACTTCAGGAAAAAGTTTTTACGACTTTGTATTCAAAACCCAAGACTTGGCCGTCAGGCATGGCGGAGGTACAAATGTCCATATGGCACTTGGTTCTCAATATGCTAACGCGAAATATAATCGAGTCATGAGCATGGGCGATAGAATCGCGTTAGAATTAGTTGTTGCCAAGAAAAAAAGAAAATTACATCAAATAGTTACCTAAGATTCAATTTTTCAATACGCGACTAAAAATTTGGAAATTTATCCACCTCATCAATCATGTTTCTCAAACATGGTAACTGTTTTCTGACTTTATCGATACTCGACATATCTATAGTGGCTTCTACAACTTCCTCTTTGCTTCCTGAGCATGCTAATAACTCGCCCCAGGGATCAACAATTAAACTGCGTCCAAAAAAGTTATTTGAAGAATCTTTTCCTACTCTATTTACAGCAATAACGAATATCTGGTTCTCAATAGCGCGTGCATATACTAACGTTTTCCAATGGCCCATCCTGGGATGAGGAAATGCGGATGGAATAAAAACTAGCTTAGTTCCCAAGTAAGTAAGATTTCGCGTTACCTCAGGGAATCTGATGTCATAGCATATTTCGATCCCAAAAATACCAAACTCAGTTCTAAATATTCCAAGCTTATTTCCATGAGTAAAAATTCTGTTCTCATTCATTAATGGAAATAAGTGAACTTTTCTATATTTGCCGATAATTCTACCTCTTGAGTCAAATAGTATTGAAGTATTGTAACGTTTATTGCCGTATTTCTCTGGTATACTTCCACCGATAATATGAATTTCAAGTTCCTTTGCTTTTTTAGCTAAAACATCAGTAATTATGTTTGGAATAGGTTTGGTGCATTCATTGATGTAGTCATAGTCAAATCCAGTAGTGAAAAGTTCAGGTAAACAAATTATTTTTGCATCTTTGTCCGCGGCATTATCTATCAACTCTAATGCTTTGTCTAGATTAGATTTTTCTTGTCTAGGAATTACATTCATCTGTATGCCAGCAACTTTGAACGCTTTCATAACTCGCCACTGGATTATGTTGCAAATGAAATTATATTTTAAAATAAAAGAATCACTTAATCTATCGCATCGCATGCGGTCACTTGAACTTTAGGTTATGTTTTAATTAATTACGAATAGTATACGTAAAGGGCACTAATGGTTATATTCAGTGCCACCTAATACTATATTTATACTTTAATGGTTTTTCTACCTCGCCAAGTTTTCTGAATATAAATAAATGTTCATGAGAGATGAGGTAGAAGTCACGGTTCCTACCTTTCCACTTTTCTCTAGTCCCTTTCATTTTCCACTGTCGTTTGATGATATCCTCCTTGATAACAAAATTGGCATTAAGGAATTGTTGCATTACTCTAGAACTTATAGGGATATAATGCCTTCTGCTCCTACTATCGCCTATCAATATGGCGCAATATTTGTTGGGCTTTAGGACTCGTGCACACTCTTCCGCTACCTTATAAATCTCCTCCAGATATTTTGGTAAAGAAAAACTTGATAGATCTCCTTCTATATTATTTTTCGAATATGGAATAATCTGGGCATAAGGCGGGTGTGTTGCAATAAGATCTATACTTTCAGAGTCGATTTCATCAAGATTTCTTGCATCTCCGACGTATGTTTTTATTTCAGATTCGGCACGACCACCATGTATTTGATTAAAATTTAGTCTATCTCTAGTTATTATAATTGCATCACGGTTTATGTCCACCCCAAATGCATTTCTGCCGAGTAATTTGCATTCAACTAGGGTAGTTCCGCTTCCGACCATCTGGTCTAAAACTAAATCTCCTTTTTTCGTGTATTTCAGAATTAAATTTCGTGGAATATAAGGCGACCAATTTCCCCTATAATTTCCTATATGGGTTGCCCAATCACCTCTTTTTGGAAAACTCCAAACTGTTTCTTGCTCAAGAACATAATCTTTTGGCGGACCAAAATTTGTAATATTCCAATTTCCATGAAGTCTTACTTTCTCGCCGCTAATATTCACTACCTTATTTTCCCTAAGAAACCTATTGTAATCTTGTTGAGTTATCTCAACCATTGATATTTTTCTCATTTTCTCGCCCTTAATTTGTTGCGCACGTTCTGATATGTCAGGGGTGTTATGAGTATCTCTGCTTTTTAAAGTGCATGCGTTTAAATCCCTTTTGATGCCATTTCTTCTAGTTTCTTCATCATGGGTTGGAATATAATCGCAATAGCAGAGATGAACGAGCCAACTCCGACAAAAATTAAAGAGATTGCAAAAAGTCTTGCAGAATCGGTTATTGGTACATAGTCTCCATAGCCTACAGTAGTAACAGTTATGATTGTATAGTAAAGAGCTTGCACAACACTCCTTATAGGGGGATTATATTCGTTTCCAAGATAAAGTGATCCCAGAATGCCGTAAACAAGTACGAAAATAATTATCCAAAGAGCCACAAAATATTTTACCTCAAACTTGAATGGAATAGGTTTGGAGAAGGCCTGCCTTTCCGTGTATAGGATTGCGAGAAAGAAACTAGATATGATTATTCCTATTACATTTTCTTCTAGAAAGTTGAAGGTAGCTGAGACTAATAGGAGTATTGTTGTTAGCCTCAGAAAGAATTTATATTCCCGGTAAAGCCCATAGCCCACAATTGTTAGCAAAAAACCAATCAATAATGATGAGAAGCCTGAGAAAGCAACAACAGCTTTGGTAAATATTCTTATGAAGAAAAACCTGAAAGGAAGTACAGATATTCTTGCAAAAATAATGTTGTATATGCCTAGGATAATTATGAAAATTGCTATCCATGAGGGCTTAATTTTTAACATGAACAACATCCTTCGCGGATTTATATTATTCTTGGATGACCAAAGTTTAAAAATTATTTTAAAATCCATGGTACTTGTTAATAATAAAACTTTCATAAAATAAGATGGAATTTTACGATTCGGGTAACCCCCTTAGATAATGGTGAACATAGATGACCACGGAATATGGGCGTCGGTCCCTGAATTGGATTGGAATAATTATGATAATAATGGGCATTCTTCTAATTCTAATTCCTCATTTGACAAAATATTTGCCAACAATGGGAAAGGTGCACCCAATTCTAGTTTACATTTATAGACATGATAATTTTTGGTTTGTAACTTCCCCGATCTTAATTATATTATCCATTTTTTCAATCATGATATATATAATTAGTCGATATTTTAGATAAAAAAAGAGTACGCGCTAAAGATTTAAGTAAATAGCGGAACGACAATTTCTTTGATAAATAGCTCGATAACTTTGTTAAAGTTCTTTGAAGTATCGTCTACAAAAATGTATGGGAATTCTCCTAATAATTTTAACAACTTCTTTAAAATCCGAGAAGGAATATATGATAACTCCGATCTAATAATTTTAGATCTTATGTCATTAGTAAATAAAGCATTCAAGGCAGTTAGGCAGGCTAGATCTTTTAATCTTCCTGCTAAGCACATTGCTATGGCTAGAGGTTTTTCGTCGGAAAGTCTCCATGCGTCTAGGTCATCCTTAGAAGTTTTCAATAAATATTTCGAATAGTTGAGTTGATCTTCAATATACCCCCATTTTAATAATAACTTTGTAACCTCATAATCTTTCACAGCGATGGAAATAAGATAAGTCAAATTGGTTGCATATTCTTTTGTCACTTCAAATTTCCTAGAAAATTCCAAAAGAGGGAGAGGAATTGGGAATATGTAGTATTCCAGGGATCCATGTAAAATAGAATGGCCAACCTCGTGTCTTAAGGCACCATTTCGAATAAGTTTAGGTAACTTTTCCATGCTTTCTAAGCATACAGATATTCTAGGTATTCCTCTCCACGCATCATGCGTCGCGAAAAATAGTTCTCCAAAATCCTCAGTAACTACTCCTACATTCTTGCTTTCTTCTGAATAATAACTCCTCATGATCGATGAGCAATCAAATAATTGTAAGTCAAGAAGTTTTACATCATGATTTATTATCCTTCTATAGCATTCCTCAATTATGGTTACGATTTCATTCTCCTTATCTTTCGGTATTTGGCCAAATCTTTGAATATTTATATTAACCATGTTCTATAGAAATGCCTCCACTTATCATAAGACAGTCCTTTTTCAATTTAGATTTCGAGCACGAAGTCTTAAAAAATGCGTATAAATTAATTATGATTACTTCGAGAAAAAATCATTGTCATCCGCTTAGGAGTGATAAAGTGATTGGAGCAATTCATGACTTATGCAATAATTTCATCTTTTTTCTGGACTACTTTTACTTTTATTGCCAAGTATATAATCACTATGAAGATGAAGAATTTTATTTCTTTTCTTTATTTTCAAGGCATACTTATAGTCTTAATTTTCCCAATATTGTCCTATGGGATAGTGTCAGATCAGATATACTTGCCACCATTAGAAACAGTTCCTTATGCTGTTATATCTGGGGGGACGTCAATATTGGCTTACCTGCTCATGTATTATGGTCTAACCAAGTACGATGTCTCTTCCGCCACTCCTATTGTCAGTGTTGAGACGATTTTTGTAGTCCCTCTCAGCTATATTTTCCTTAGAGAATTCTATGGTTTAGATGTGATATTATGGATTCTGATAGCCATGTGTGGTGCTATCATGACTTCATGGGATGAAAATATAAAAATAAAGCAACTTATTTCTTTTAGAAACAAAGCTCTTTGGATCTTTTTAATAGTGGCTTTCTTGTACGCTTCTGGAAATGTAGCTGTCAAACCTGCGATGAAGTATGTTTCAAACTACAACTTTCTTATATGGAGGGAATTTGCGTGGTTCGGAGTTTTGCTACTCATGTTGCCTTTAATTTTTCACAAGGAAGAAAGTAGGATCTTGCGAACAGAATGGAAGGGAGCATTAGGAGTTTCACTAGTAGCGATATTGATCCAATATTTTGGTTATTTATTGATGTTCTATTCCCTAGGATTTTCTGTACAGATTACAAAAGGGCTAATGGCGTCAGGAGGGATTTTCGCGGTTACTATTGGTTTTCTTCTTTCTAAAACTTCTTCAAGAATCTTTCTGGAGAAACATGGTAGTAATATATATCTAGTAAGGCTGATAGGAGCTCTTTTGATACTGTTTGCGATATATAAATTATCTTACGCTTAGAAATAAAAAGATACGCTAGCTATTGCGTTGATACTGCCTGAACTTGACAATTTAATAATATTGCTACGATGACCCCCTCCCATGAAATTCATGTTATATAATGAGCGCGATATCTAAAGTCACACAGACTATGGAGTAAAAAACCAATTAGGGGATCTGAAATTTAGGATAATACAAAAACAGCAGAGGCAATTACTGTAGTCCATAAACCTGATTTATCTCCTCTTGCAGATTGTGTAGTGTTCGACGTCTTAATAATCAAACCAGTTGTTCTGAATAGCTGTTTTCTTTCATCCCACGCTGCTTCTGGGTCGAAACGGATTCCCATAGTCGTCGCTAACATTGTTGCAGCCAAATCCTCAGCATAATCTCCAGCTTCTTCATCAGTCTGTCCAAAAGAGTGATGTTCTGAGAGATAACCATACTTACTTTTATCAGTTGGAATTGCTGCTCCTATTGAAGCGACTAATAATCTATTTGGCTCGTTGGTTGAGTTTTTAGCAATGACAGAATAAGTTATTTCTCCGGGCTTTATCCTCTCTAAGCCCTTTTCTCTTGAAATTATTTTGCAATCTGGGGGTATAATGCTGGATACATTAACTAGGTTACAGTGTTGTATGCCCCCGCTTCTTAGTGCCAATTCAAAGGATTGTAAATATTCTTTATGCTTCCCAATTCCTTTAGTAAAAAAGAGGTATTTTGGGATGATCATTTTTTTTACCTCAAGATAAGATGCTTAATTAGAATAATTATTAATCGCTTAAGATTTTCGCTTTTTACCTCTTAAAAACTGAGAATAAGAGGTATTGCGAGCTATCCGGCAGGTTAAAATGAGAAAGAGTGCTTGCGAAATAAGAAATTGAAGTATTTAGAGAAACTAGTAAATTCTAGATAATATTTACCTTAAATTAATCGCACATAAGTGTTAAAAATTCATATTAAAAAAATTTATTTAAATAATCGTTCTTATAACTACAAATACACGATAGGAAAAGGCTTAAGAGTAGATTAATATAACTAATTGACTTAGAGAATTTGAAATAGGAGGAAAAATAATGGTAAAGAACTGCCCACAATGTGGGGCATCAAATAGAGACGACGCAACTTTCTGTTCAAGTTGTGGAGTATCATTCGCAGCACCAACAGTCAAACCTGTTCCATCAGTGAAGGTCGTAAGACCTGGTGCACCAGCCCCAGCTCCCGTTAGAGTTCCGCCACCAGGAATGTGTTATTATCATCCAAGCCTGCCAGCACAATATATATGCAGTAGATGTGGCCGTCCAATATGTCGTGACGATTCTCGTTTCTATGGAGATCTCAATTTATGTGCCCAATGTTATGCAGGGATATATCCCGTAGCTGTACCTATGCCAGGCCCTCCAATGCCAGCTGCTCCAATGCCAGCTGCTCCAATGCCAGGCCCTCCAATGCCAGGTCCTCCAATGCCAGGCCCTCCAATGCCAGCTGCTCCAATGCCAGGTCCTGTTGGCCCAACATTTCTACCACCTCGACCAAGGGCCCTTTGGGGATTCCTTTTATCATTAATGGCTGGAATACTTTCAATTATCGCAGGTGCTGCTGCTACAGCAATTTTGTATGCTAATCTGGCAGTTGTGCCCGCTTGGCTTGCTAATTACTGGATGGTACCTCTCGGCCTCGGTATGCTCTTGGGATTAGTTATAATTCTCGGCGCTTTCTTGATATGGCAAGGCTATTCCACCCTAGGTGGAATTCTAGTATTCGTCTTTGCACTAGCTAATATATATCTAGCAATTCTGATGGTAGTACCTATATCTTGGGTCTACGTAGGGATCGCTCTGGGAATAGTAGCCTTAGTAATTGGCATGGTTGGCGGAATACTGGGAATACTATCGAAATAATACCAACCTCTCTATTTTTTTTCCTTAGAAAATATTCTAGCGCGTATGCGCTTTATAGGTGCTTTTTACATGCTTTCTATCAATATATCTAAGGATATCCTGTTTAAGATTAGTGAGCATGCAAAGGGCGCGCCGAAATCAAGAGTAATAGGCATCTTATTAGGGAGATTAATGAACAAGACTTTGACAATAGAGGATGCAATAAGTGGAAAAATGAAAATTTGTGGCGGGAAAGTCATTTTACATAAAGATGCTATAGCAAAAATCATTGATGATATAATTAATCGAAGGATTGATGGGAATATGGTAGGTTGGTATCATTCTCACCCAGGATATGGTGTATTCATGTCTGAAGTAGATATTGATACACAGAAGGCATTAAATCAGTTCTCACCTTATATATTATCAATCGTTTATGACCCATCGAATGAAGAATTCGGATTCTTTGCATTAAATTCTAAGAATGATTCTGTAGAACGTATTGGAGATAAAAATATAAAAATATCCGCGTGCTAAAAAAGCACGCTTTTATTAAATAGTTATGCTAAATAAAAAAGAAAGATAAGAATTGGAGGGAAAATAATGGTTAAATCCTGTCCAGAATGTGGAACGCCAAATAGTAATAATGCGGCCCTTTGTAAGGGCTGTGGGTCTTCACTACCGGCAATTCCTCCATCTAGAGCTCCACGAGCTTTTAGAATGCCATTTATCCCAAGGACTTCTAGAGGCCCAGGTTATCGTCTTCCTTTTTATCCGACTGGGCGCCCAAACTTGTTCAAAATTTTGACAGTAGTATTTATAGCAGGGCTGGTCTTCGCTACCTTTGCATGGATATTTACTTATGCTCAAAGTCCTCCGAAAATTACTCATACTCCGGTTGAATCTGTATTCGCAGAAACATCTATTGACATAAATGCTACGGTTTTGGGTGGCTTTGGTACTCAAAACGTGACATTATATTATAAAACTACAAAAATTAACTATTGGAAAAACCTTCCGATGGAATTAGACCAGGGGACTCAGCCATACTCAGCGACAATACCTGCAGGCGATGTCGATGCATCGATTGCGTATCAAATAGAGGCTATTGGAATTCTGGGCTCTCGTGCTTATTCAGAGACGTACATAATCCTTGTTAAGGATTTCAATATTTCACTATCCAGTAGCACGATCACTTTAATTCAAGGAGAAACGGGATCTACCAGCGTAAATGTACAATCATTTGCCAATTTTGACTCAGCTGTTTCTTTAAGCGTGACTGGAATTCCATCAGGGGTTAGCTATAGCTTCTCCATGTCGTCAATTACTCCTCCTAAGAATGGATCTATAAGTTCTACTTTGACTATATCCACTTTAACAACAGCTACTCCAGGAACATATGGCCTTACAATAACAGGCACATCAGGACATTTGACTAGTTCACAAACTATGACTTTAGAAATTAGACATATCCCAGACTTCAGCATCTCGGCTGATCCAACATCTCAGACAATCAAGCGCCCACCCTTTGGTATTGCAGGTGAATCAACCGCTTACAATATAACTATCGTCCCGCTTTATGATTTTCAGGACTACGTTACACTTAATGTAAGTGGACTTCCAATGAAAACAAAGTCTACACTGGCATTACTCGATAATAGAACAAATTTCGGCGGTACCCAAGAATTCGTATTACAAATAACGGCTACGCCTCTCTCACAACTGGGAACATATACTGTGACAGTAACTGCTACTGGTGGTGGTCAAACCCACTCGATAGATTTAACTCTTAAAATTAGAATATCAGTTTTTTGAGAGACATTTTACAAGTTAGGTTTGGAGGTGATTGAAAAGTCATGAAGTTATTCGTTCAAGCACCGATTGGGCCTCAAACAGGTCTTGCAGAGATTGATGTTATTCCAGATCATACAATCGCCGAAATCAAGCAACAGGTTTGTAGCTCATTTAATATTGATCAATCTACCGTAGCTTTAATGTACGGTGGTGTTGTACTTGATGAGAATTTGACTATTACTACTGCTGGAATTCCTGAAAATGCTCAGTTGGCACTTATGCCTTACAATATAATTGGCGGTTAAGCATGAATATCGCACTTCTTTATAAAGAGAAATCTTTTTTAAATCACCAATTTCCGACTATTAAGGCAATAAAAGATCCGCCTACTGCTTTTGAAGGTATGATAAGATGTGAAAAGGGTGAAGTCAAAAAACTCGCTCAAGATAAAGTATGGCCCTTTACAGATTATGCTGAATGGCATCGATTTAGACTTGATTTACCTAAAGAATATCCCCTCAAACCTCCAATAATTACTTGGCTTACAGATATTTCTCACCCGAACATTGTTGTCAATATTCCAGGAGCTGTCTGCAATTCAATTTTAGGTGAAGAATGGAAGCCCACCCTCAAACTCGTATCTGTGGTTAATGCACTATACTACCTATTATCAGATCCTAATCCAAATAATGTTTTTGACGATCCAAAATGTTTGAAGGCTGCTGAGATTTGTAGAAAATTTGGTTTTCCAAAGAGAAGAATTCAAAAGAAAGCAAAAGAAAATAGGGCATCACGTTTCAATATATTGCCTGTACCTAAGCCATCGGAATTTGGCAATTCAGGAACTGCTCAGTTTATTGTTCTGGGTAAAAAGAAAGAAGAAAAAAATTGATCAATATCAATCTTATGAGCAATTTGAACTTTTGTTTTTTTACTTAATTGATAGTGAATTCAATGCGTATAAAGGCATCAATTCCATCTTTTAAAGAAATAGAAATAAACTTTCCTCAGAAGAGCTCCATATATAATTTGAAAAAAAGATTATGTAATGAGATTGGAATAGAGCCTGAATTAACAAAACTTCTTTTAAAAGGCAAAGTCCTTAATGAAGAGAATAAAATTGTCGATTATTTATCGAGCTCAGATGAAATCGAACTCGACTATGTCTGGTCTAGACAACTAATTATGTGGGGCATTAAGGGACAAAAACTAATAAGAAACTCAACAATCTTTATTGCAGGTGCGGGAGCCCTAGGAAACGAAGTTGCTAAGAACCTTGCTATGCTTGGGATCAAACGTCTGATAATTGTAGATAATGACAAAATAGAGCTATCGAATATCAATAGGATGATTTTCTTTGATAGAGAAGACGTAGGAAAATCGAAAGCAAGGGTATTGGCTGAAAGAATTAATTTAAAATTTCCATATGTTGAAGTGTGGGCGTCTGAAGAATCTCTGGAAAAGATACCAATTAGCTATTATTTGAAGTCAAATCTGGTGATAAGTTGTCTTGATAATATTCTTACAAGAATTTTTCTTACTGACATTTCCAGAAAATATAATATCCCTATTATTGATGGAGGCATTTCTGGGCATCAAGCAAGAGTTCAAACATATGTCCCTCCAACTGGACCGTGTCTTATCTGTCCTTTTTCTTTGGACCGTTATGGCCAATTTATAGGATTGAGAAATCCTTGCGATGCTCCACTTGAGGAAATTAAAATTCCATCTTTCCCCACTACTATATCGCTTACATCATCCATTCAGACTCAAGAGGCGATGAAAATATTGATGGGTTATGATCATTTCAAGAAAAAAGGAAAATGGTCAGGAAAATTTGGTAAACCTTTAGACGGAATATGGTTAGCTGATTTGAGTTATAATAAATACTCAATAATGGAAGTCAAAAAAAATAAGAATTGTATTATTTGCGGAAAAGATGGGATAGGAAAAGATCCAATCACCATAGGAGAGTTTTATTTGAGGGGATTGAATAATTCAACGACGAAATTAATTGGGCGAATTGAAAAATTGATAGGGGAGAACATGGAAGAAATATTTATTACAAATTCAGATGGTAAAATGAGTAAAATAATTAGAGATAAGAAACTAAGCGATTATGATATTAGTAAAGGGGATTATCTTCAAACTATGCTTAGAAGAGGAGATGAATATAAGGAGTTAATTATTAAAATTATTTAGGAGAAATATGGTTAGAATTGATAAAATGCCTAAAATGCGGCAAGAAAAATGCCAAGAAGTCTAAATTCTGCTACAAATGTGGAAGCTCTTTAAAGGCTGGGCACGGATCTACTGAACAACCTCCTACAGTAAAGATAATAACTCCATTAAATTTTAATCCCCCCTCTTATATAGCGAACTCAAGTCAGATCAATGAACCAAAGCTAGATAAAATAGGCAAGTGTTTCTATCATTCCCAATTGCCGGCGGCTCACATATGCAACCGATGTGGTAAACCAATCTGCCAGAATTGCGGTAAGCCTTACATGCAAATTATGCTTTGCCCCCAATGTTTCGGGGCACACTAATTGCAGATATGCTAAAAAACAAGTATATTATGGTTCGACATCAGAATCTGCCTGAGCTATCCTACCAGACTTTTTTAGCTTCTCGACAGACTTCCTTAGATCTTCTAATGACATATTGAGTTCTTTTGGGGCTTTCTCCCATGAAATTGTTCCCTTACGTTCGACTATATAGTCGTAAACTTTTTCATCTATTTCTTCTAGCTTAGTATCACTGATTTGAGTTTGCATCATTTTTGACTCTATTTCTTTTCCGCAAAATGGGCAATATGTATCCGAGGAAGAAATTTTTCCTCTACATTCAGGACAAACTTTTTCTTCTATAGTATCAGCTTTCGTTTTAGCTGGAGGCAAAGTTCGTCTTTTTCTCAATTCGATGAAAACGATTAGAATAACCGTTGCTACAACAATTACCAGAACGATAAGTGTGATAATCATATACAAGTCAATTATTGTAATATTTTTTCTTATCAAACTCTTTGCGTATGCCTCATCTCCCCCGTACTCTGCACTTATACTAGTTTCCTTTAATATTCCAGCAGAATTGAATTGGTAGCTATATGATTTTACACCGTCTTCATTTGTTACTAAGGATTGGAGTCTCTCACCATTCAAAAATAGATGAATTTTTGCATCCTTAATTCTAATTCCATGCTTATCCTCTAACTTCACTTTTATGGTTGCGACCCCTCCTTTTGTTAATACACTATCCACATCCAAAAATAATCTTGTTTCCATAGGATTCACCTTGATCTTTTCAATGTTAGACTCTGTTTTCAAATAATTTTTTCCTCCAGAATACGCTGCTTTAATCAGATGGCTTCCAATTTTAGGAAATGTGTAATTTACCATAAGAATTCCATCAATATCGGTTGTCGAGTTTATGATCTTGCTCTCATCCAAGAATAGTATAAGCGGTTCATTTGGGATGGCTATTCTATTCTCATCCCTTAAAATTAATTTGAAAGAAGTAATCTCTTTGGCTAATATTGGAGTAGGCACTTCAATATCTAGGAAAGTTTGTAGTGGAATTATTATAAGGCTTCCAATTGCATTACTGTTTTTCAAAAATCTTGACCCCTGGTAAGTCGCGTTAATTTCATAACTTCCCACGTCCAATAGGTGATCGCTTGGAGTATATTCTAGTCTTCCAATACCAGCAGTATTAGTTTGTACCTCTCCTATTTTATTAGAACCTATGTAGAAGACAATTGTCCCATTTTTAATGGACTCATTATTTGCATTAAATAAATTAGCCGATAGTATTATCTTATTGCCGTATTTGATATTGCTTGAATAATTCAAAATGATTTTTGTTCCCAACTCAATAACAGTTATCGGAATAAATTTATCTTCGGTGTGGATTGTACCTTTAAAATCTTCATAGTTTAATAGGAATTTTAGTGAATAATTCCCTGGTTCTGTGGAGTCCAAACTTTTAATATTGAGTGCGATATTTTTAGCCCCGCCAGCAGGAATATTCCCGATATCTATAGATCCAGGCGTTATATCGAAAAATTGCTTATCTTTGGCGGCGATCCTTACGTTGTACATTATACTGTTTCCGCCATTTCTAAAACCTATTGATAGAGTCTCATTTTTCTTTGAATGGGCCACAATCATTCCCACCGAATAGGACCAGTCTGATATTGTAAGTTTAACAACATAAACTGAAAATCTGCGCAAATCTTGGAGTATTCCAGTGAACGTGCGCAACTCAATTGTTACTTCATAAATACTTGGCCCAATCCACCCCTCGGATATTGTTAAGTTGGTGTAATCGGTTGATGATCCTCTTCCACATGAAATATTTCCTCTATATACGAGAAGATTATTTCTGAAAATATTAACGATGAAAATCTCTTCAGATGAATTCTTATTTCTAATTGCGAATGAGATGTCTATGACATCTTTTTCGTATATCTTTAAATCTGAAAAAGAGTTGATGAAATATGCTTCATGTAATGGATTATCTTCAGCTTCGACTTTTGATACAACATTAGTTACACTAGAAAAAAATAACAAGAAACCTACGAATAAGACAATAATCCTTAATTGTATTGAAGGCATGATCCTTCGTTTTTCCTTTTTACACTACAAAAATTGAAATCTAAAGTAAAAAGCTTTGGAATCAAAAAGATTTTAATAATATATGTTTAAAAAGCATTTTCTAATCAATTTTGGGTGAAGACACGATATTTTTTTGTGGGCTCGCCTCAATATGTATTAGAACCATCGCATATATTAGGAGGAGGTATTGAATGGGAGAAAAAAAAATCCCATTGGGCACTCTTAGGGATTCTATAATAAATTTAGAATTGCAGAAGGCCATAAACGTTGCAAAAAACGCGTTGGAATCTGGCATCCAGCCATATGAATTAATAGAAGAGATGAGAAATGCTAGTTCGGTTGTCGGTGAGAAATTCGAAACAAACGAATACTTCATAAGCGAATTAGTGATTGCTGGGTCCATAATGAAATCAATCTCAGATATTCTTAAACCATATATGGCCATTGAGAAAACAAAATACAAGGGAAAAATGGCAATTGGCAGCGCACCTGGCGATTTACACGATATCGGTAAAAACATTGTAGTGGTGTGTTTGATTGGCTCAGGATTTGAGGTTGTTGATTTAGGAATAGATGTCCATCCAGAAAAATTTGTTGAGGCCGTAAAAAATGAAAATCCACAAATACTTGGAATTTCTGCTCTAACTAGCGCTACAATGTTAGGGATAAAGGATGTTGTTGAGTCGTTGAAATCTGCAGGAATAAGGGATAAAGTAAAAGTGATTGTGGGAGGCGCTCCACTGACGGATGAATTTGCAAAATCTGCAGGTGTTGATGCAAGGGCTAAGGATGTTGTGGATGGCGTAAAAATATGTGAAAAATGGGTATCGAATTAGCGCTTTTTTTCCTTTTAATCTACCTTACTCCATTTACCCTTTTTCTCGTTAAAAATGTGTTCTTGGAAATTCGGATTGAAAGATACGGCTCTATCTATCTTGTATTCCTTTGCCTTTACATCGAATCCACAATAAATTTGTAATTCATCAGATGGAATATTCCCGCTTTTAATGATTTGTGACAAGAAGTTAATCGCTCTTTTCAGAGATTCCATGGATGATTTTACAACTTTAGAATCTTTAGTTCTGCAGGTTAATCTAGCCTTAGCCTTCCCATAATTACACTCGAATACGAGAATAGAATCGCTTTTCTTGCATTGCTTTACTACGTTTGATATTTTCTTAATAGCAGATTTCCAAATATCTGAATCGAAATTATTACAAACTCTTGTGAAATTCTCTCCACTTAGCTTGCCGAAAGAGAAAACAAGTGTAGGAGTTTTTTCTTTTGGCATTTTCGTGGCATATACCCTTTCGTCTATTTTAAAAATTTTTGCAATATCGCTTAGGGGTTCTTTAATCTCATCCTCCTTGTAACATGAATCTATTGCTATCGTTAACATCGGTTTTTCCATAAGGAATCATCTCAGCTTGTATTTAAATAAAAGTATTGAAAAAATTTTCTTTCCAATTATGTGTTAATTTATTTCTATTAATTTAGCTATAATCGACATTTTGAGTCCAAATTCATAAACTGAAAAAGCATTTTAGAAAATTAATTCGAAAAAAATTATTAAAAAAGTCAAGAAAAGAATTTTAAATTAGACTTTCCTAAAAATTAAAAAAGCTGGGAAATTGATATATGAAAAGTGTAACAGTTGTAATAAATATTTTTGCTGAGTCAAAGGAATTGGACAAGGTAGCGGCGACTATGGCTGAGTTGCCAGAAGTTATCGACGTATATGAAGTGACAGGCGAATATGACATAGTTGCTCTGGTAGGAGCAGAAAACATAGCATCTTTTAGAGAATTTTTAAAAAATAAAATTTTGAAAATTAATGGCGTTAATAGCACTGTCACTTCAGTTATATTACATACACATAAAAAAGATGGAAAAATTGTTTATTGAGAATTTTTAAAACCTCTCTTAAACTATTTTAGATTTAAGGAAGAATTCAGCCAGATTATTTATAATTGGATTTTTCCAATTTACGGAAAAAATTCTTATCGTTCCATAGAATTTCATGTTTACGAATCCAGAATTAACTAGTATTGAAACATTTCTTCGCACGATATCCTTACTCAATTTGCTATATTTAGTTAGCATGTAGAGCGTAAGATCACTCTCTCGATGGTATATCAATGTTGCAAGAATCTTCAAACGACTATAGCTACCTAATAGTTTCAATACATGATCTCTACTTTCATGCATAATTATCTATCCTCTAAGAATCGATTGTTGAATTTAAACCACTCAATATTAAAGGATTTTATGGCCTACATCTTTATCTACTTATATTATTACAGACATTAGGGAAAGATTAATTAGAAGCTTCAGGAAAGAAAACGCTAATCGTGTTTAAGGGAAATAAAAGATGCCAAAGGAGTTTACATATAGAGGTTACTCAATTCAACAATTGAAAGAAATGTCGATGGATGAATTCATACAGTTGTTACCATCAAGACAAAGAAGGTCTCTCTTAAGAGGTTTAACGCTGCCTCAAAGAACATTCCTTGAACAAGTAAAAAAACTAAAGCAATCTTCCGAAACAGCAAGTAAAAAGGCAATTAAGGCTCATTGTAGAGATATGATAATACTCCCAGAGATGGTGGGTCTGACAATATTGATGCATAATGGTAAAGAATTCGTTCCAATAGAAGTGAAGCCCGAAATGATAAGCCATTACCTAGGGGAATTTGCGATAACAAATAAAAGAGTGACACATGGAACGCCTGGTATAGGAGCCTCAAGGTCAAGTATGTACGTCCCACTCAAGTAGTGACATCTCTAGATTTCATTATTTTTTGGAAATGATTCTGAGAATAAATTTGCTGGATGTAGGAACTCAAGATGCCAACATGGCTTTATTCAATAAAGGATTTAGATGTAAGCAAAACGGTTAAATGTGCGGGAAGAGAGTATCGTATTTCGTCAAAGTCCGCTACAGAAATCTGTCGTGCAATAAAAGGCATGAATGCCGAAGATGCGAAAAAGTATCTTGAAGATGTTATTTCTAAGAAGAGAGCAATACCTTACAGACGCTATAAAAAGGAAACGCCACATAGGGGTCAAGAAAATAAATTTTATGCAGGGAGATATCCTGTGAAAGCTGCAAATAAAATACTTGGTCTTCTTGAAGAATTAGAAGCAAATGCTGAATATAAAGGGTTAAACACCGAGAAACTTAAGATTACACATGCTGCTGCTCATCGAGGTAGGAAAATAAAGAAATATATTCCAAGGGCTTTTGGTCGTTCTTCACCATATTTCGATACATTAACACATGTGGAGCTTGTATGTTCTGAGATTGAGTAGGAAGTTAATTTATTAGATCCAAATCGGTTTCGTTTGTACCTCTTAGCCCTTATATCAAAATACTAATTCAGTAATGATCTCAAAAGGCTATTGCACGCACTTGTAAGGCTTAATGATAGATTAGTATTATAAATAACTAAGGAGATGGAATTTTGGATAAAGTTGTGAGAATTGGGGTTTCTTTTCCTCCAGAATTATTGAGAGATTTTGATAAGATTATAAAGAAAATGGGTTACGATAATAGGTCTAAAGCAATTCACGATTCCATTACAAATTTTATTAATGAATATGAGACCCTCGAAAAAGAAATAGGCATAAGACTGGGGGTACTATCTATTTTGTATAATCATGAAGTCAAAGGACTTGAAGAAAAATTAACCGATATTCAGCACGAGTTTTCAAATCTTATACGTTCTACAATGCATGTGCATTTAAATGAAACAGATTGTTTACAAGCAATAGCAATTAATGGAAATGTTGATAATATCAAGAAATTAATGAGGAATTTACTGGTAAATAAAGGAGTAAAACAAGCAAAATTAAGTATGGTTAGGACAGAAGCTCAGTCATAGATATTTCCTAACTTATCTTTAATGGTTCGTAGTGCTAATGAAATTATGGCATCATCAACTTCTTCTACCTCTTTCATACCATCAACTAGAATAAGCCTTCCCTTTTTAACTAGATCCAAATATATGCCCCTTACTTTTTTTTGTAATTCAATATTTTCAAAAACGCTTTTGGCACCTTCTATTCTGTCAAGTCCTATTTCGGGATAAACGTCCAAATATATTGCTAAGTCTGGCTTCGGGGCAAAATAGTTAATTTTATCGATCCAATTTAAGTCTAGATTTTGGGCTCCTTGATATGCTATCGATGCGTATAAGTATCTATCTGAAATTACGATCTTTCCATCTTTAAGTAATGGAAAGATTTCAAAATTCAAATGCTCGAATCTATCAGCTGCGAAGAGTAAAGCTTCAACTTCAGGTGAAGTTTTTTCGTTGTTTATAATTTTATCTCTAATAAACATGCCAATTCGTCCTTTGCTTGGCTCCATCGTATACGTGGCATCAAAACCGTTTTTGCATAGAAAATCGCACAATCTTCTAGAATGAGTAGTTTTGCCAGATCCATCTATTCCATCAATGACTATGAAAACCCCGTTATATGAATCCAAATAATTTACACCAATAAAGGATTAGGCTTTCATTAAAAACCTTCTAATCAACTCATTTATAAAGAAAAAATTCTAGAAATAGACTTATACGCTTATTTAATAGAGTGAAGGTTTAGCAATGCGCTCGACCAATAAGTATTGGGGATTTATAAAAGACCCTATACATGGGTATGTTAGAATCACAGACTTTGAAAAAAAAATTATAGATACTCGGCCATTTCAAAGAATGAGGCGGATAAAACAACTCGCAGCCACGTTTCTCGTATACCCGGCTGCAAATCACACCCGTTTTGAACATTCTCTTGGGACTATGTATCTCGCAGGAATTCTGGGGGAGGCTCTTCCGATAGGATTGAATGATGGAAGTGTGGCTGAGCTAAGGTTGGCCTGTCTTTTGCACGATATTGGGCATGGCCCTCTTTCCCATCTTTTTGAGCCTTTATTGTCTAAATATGCGAATAAAACTCATGAAGATATGACTAACTGGCTTATAGACAATTCTGTCATTTCAGACGTCCTTAATAGGGGTGGATTTGAAACCAAAAGGATCGCAAGACTTGCAGTTGGAAGATTAAGAGATAAAGATAGTCCATACTTAGATCAAGTAATAAGAAGTGCTGTGGATGTAGATAAAATGGACTTTATTGTAAGAGATTCCTATCATACCGGTGCGGGTTATGGTTATGTGGATATCTTTAGACTAATATACACCATGGATATATTGAATAATAATCTAGCCGTGGATGCTACGGCTCTTTCAGCATTGGAAGCATTTCTTTTGGCTAGATTGGAATCATTTAAGGCCATATATTTTCATCGGGCATCTCGTGCAGCTCAAATAATGCTACTTAAGGCGATGGAACAGGCAAAAGATGAATTAGGTATATTGGATTTTAGTACTCCCGAGGATTATCTGAAATTAGATGATTATTCTATTTGGCATATGCTCAAACAATGTGAAAAATCAAAACTCATCATGGAGAAATTAGAAAATAGAAAATTGCTAAAGTGCGTCTATGAAAAAACGTTCTATATTAAAGATCAGTTAGTGACTAGTATATTCGACAATGAAGCAGTAAGAAAAAAGATTGAGGGAGAAATTGCATCTAAAGCTGGAATAGAAAAGGATCTCGTCACAATAGATGTGCCATCATTACCTTCTGTGCCGTATCATTATGCAATAGATTTCGATCCAATGAATATACCAATTTTTTCAAAAAATAATAAAGGTGAAAAAAAACCATTGCAAATAACAGAGCTGTCAAAAATTATCGATTCATTAAGAGTATTCATAAATATCGTGAGAGTTTATACTGAGGATCTCCATAGGAATAAAGTTCAAAAAGCATCTGAAGAGGTTTTTGGAAAAGCTCCTTTATCGAGTTTAGTTTCATATTAAAGTGTGCTATTCTGATCTATCCAAGAAATCATCAAGCAATTTGGAAAAAATTCTTAACGCATTCTTTTCCGGCATTGCAGTATGAACAGAAACCAAACTCATTTTATTAGTTTTCGCAGCCAATTTCTCAGCGAGGAATCTGCTAGTGATTATGTATTTCCCACCAATTAGGACAGAAGAGGTAGCTGGCAATGAATTTCTGGACCTTGGCATTGAAAAAGCTAAGGTTCCTAATTTAAAAGTTCCCTCGTAAAAAAATGCAATTGAGGCATTCTCTAATTTTGATATTTTTAAATGATATTTTACTCCCCCTTCCTCAATGATTTTCTCCTCAGAAAACAATTTTTACTTAAACTCCATTATAGGAGAATTTCAACTTTCTAGGGCTTCAAATCCTCCATTTTTGGTCGAGTTGAATAGAAAAATGTAGTATATGGTACATGAGTTTTTTTAGCTAAGTAATGTTATGAAATACAATCTTTTAGTTCAATATTATTTTTTTTAAAATCATTACATAAGATCAATGGCCTCTTTTATTCTTTCTAGGCCTTTCTTAATAGTATCTTGACTAGTGGCATAAGAAAATCTCAAATATTTTGCCCCATAAATTCCGAAAGCATCTCCATGCACTGTCGCCACATGGGCATTTTTTAAAAGATATTGCATTAGGTCTCTAGCCTTCATTCCAATTTTTTCTATATTTGGAAATACATAAAATGCTCCCGTAGGCATTTTACAGCTAAATCCTTTTATGCTATTTAATCCCGCGACTATGATATCTCTTCTTTTTTTATACTCATTCGCCATTTCAGCAACGCAGTCTTGAGGGCCTTTCAAAGCTGCTATTGCAGCCTTTTGGCTGAATGCTGCAGCACAAGAAGATATATTTATTTGAAGTTTAGTCATTCGCGATATAATTTCTGGATTTCCTACAGCATAGCCAAGCCTCCAACCTGTCATCGCATACGACTTTGAAAATCCATGTATCAATATGGTTCTATCCTTCATGCCTGCCTCGGATAGCATGCTGTAATGATCTTTATCGTAAATAATGTCAGAATAAATTTCATCTGACATTATCCATAGATTATTTTCCTTGGCTATTTCCGATAACTCCTTGACTTCCTCTTTTAAAAGTGTTGAACCGCAAGGATTATGTGGCATGTTTAGTATGATCATTTTAGTATTATTTGTTACTTTACTTCTGACATCATTCGGATTTAGTCTGAAATTATTCTCCTCTTTAAGCTGTATGGGAATTGGAACTCCGTTAACTAGACGAACTACAGATTCGTATATAGGAAAAGAGGGATTGGGCATTACGACCTCATCGCCGGAGTTAATGATTGATAGTATGCCCATAAATAAGCCTGGTTTGGCACCTGGCATAACGACTATCTCATCATTTGGGTCTATATCTGCTCCAAATTTTTGGCCTAAATGTTCAGCTATTGCCTCTCTAAGCTCAAGGATCCCTGGCGCAGGAGTGTAATGAGTGAAACCAGCTTTTAGAGCCTTAATTCCCTCATTTTTAATATGCTCAGGCGTTTCAAAATCGGGCTCGCCTAGTTCAAAATGGATGACATCAGTTCCTTTTTTTTCCATCTCCTTAGCCATAGCCACAACTTCGAAAGCTGTCTCTGTGCCTAATCTTGAAATTCTATCTGCCAATGGCAACTTAAAACTCATGGTTTATCAATATCCCCTCTCAAACATGAACTTGTAATTTTAGATATGCGCACTAAAAACTTTTTTGTCCCGTAGAAAGCCCAATATTTAATAATATAAGCTTTGAGTACTAAAACTCATGTTGTTTAATTGGGCATCAAAAATCATGTGCTTGAATTTACGCATGCGCTTCAAGAGACTTAAGTTCCTTGCCAAATTCAGAAACTTTCACGGAACCAATCTCGATTTTATGTAATTTATTAATTTTCTCAATAGGAGTGTAAATCTTCATCACTCTTTTTATTTTATCAAAATCTTTTAAAATACCTATCTCAATAAGCATACCCTTACGATCGATTAAGCCTATGAGTTTATTTTCTTCAAGCGATTTTTCTGACTCGACTTTAGTACTATCCAAAGAAATATACTTTATTGAAGCATTTTTTAAGTACTTCCTATAACCATACTCTCTTAATTTTCTTCTTTCCTCTCTACTTCTTTTCTTTACAAGCTTTGAAGGATTCAAATAAAGATGATGGCCATCAAAATTCTTGTAGATATGATTCAAATCTCTTTTGTTACTCATGTTCAAAATTAGATCTGGAGATATTTCTTTGACCAACTTCTTTTTGAAAGATAATGCGTCCATACCTTTTATCCATCCATCAGTATTAATTACGGAAGGTGAAGAGGCACTCACATAGTTTAATAGCTTTTTTATCCCGAATATTACTTTATTAGTAACTCGATCTGGCTTAATGTCGCCAATAAAGAATAAATTTACGATCTTTGTCGAAGAGAGATTTAGGATGTGATTTGTAACCTGCCCCAATCCTATGGTTGTAGGAGGGCCCAAATCTGATTGACCAATGTCTGCATCAATCACGAAAATTTGAATTCCGAATTTTAAAAACGAATTCGCTAGGAAAGTACAAAAAGTATTTTTTCCGACATCAACTCCACCTATTACTATTATCTTTTTAAGATCATGTCTTTCGATTTCTTTGATTACACTTTTCCAGGATTCAGGAATAGTGCTACCCTTTATTATTTTATAGCAGGCATCTTGTCCCAGACTCAATTCAAAATGTGAAAATTCCTTTATATCAATCGGCAATTGCCTTTCTTTGGCAATAATTACTCTATTACTCTTTTGCATCTTTGAACCTAAAATATTTGCTTCTCCGTCGATCATCTGAATTGACGCAGGGCCAGAGAGTAAAACACTCATCCCCTTGCTGACATTAAGGTCCAATCCTTCACCCTAAGCAAGGGTAAACTATTTTGCAGATAATAAATATAATCGACAAATTAACGAATCATCATATATTTTTTTAAAATAATTTATGTTAACTTAATTAAGTGGTGTGGCAATTCAAGGATGGAAAAAAGGCAATTCATTTCAAGTGGGTGCTCATGTTTAGATGAAGCTCTCAAAGGCGGATTTCCAATAAATTATGTGAGCTTGATTTATGGAGAGGCGTCTACGGGGAAAACAACTTTAGTCATTCAAAGTTCAGTTGAAATGGCAAAAAATGGCCTTAAAGTTTTGTATTTAGATATAGACCAATCTTTTTCATCACAACGTCTTTCACAAATAGCGCGTTCCAAAATCTATGAGGTTGGAAAGAACATTATCATATTCTCTCCCGAAGATTTTAACGAACAGTCTACAATAATTGAAAATCTTGAAAATTACATTACAAATAATGTTTGCCTTATAGTTTTGGATAGTATAACATCTTTATATAGAGCTTCTTTAGGATCCACGGAAAAAATTTATTTATTAAATCGGGAGCTAAATAGGCAGTTAGCTTATTTAGCGGAATTATCTCTAACACACGCTTTAGCAGTTATAATCACCAGTCAAATCCATACCGTATTTAATGGTGATATAAGGCGAATAGAACCTTTGGCATTTAGACCCCTGTCGTATTGGTCCAAAGTAATTCTAAGACTCAGCTCTGGTATGAAAAGCAGTATTAAGAAGGTAGTAATCGAACGTAATTTAAAAGATGAAAGTAAAATGCAAACTTGTTATTTAGCATTATCTGAGAATGGATTTAGAAATTATAATATCGATTCGGATACATAAGATAGAAATAAGGAGTTTCTCAACTTTGGGACTAGTCATTAGTCAAAATGAATTATTTCAACTGGTATACTTTCTAATACCGGCTTATATAGCAAATGCCATGCCAGTCTTATTTGGAGGCGGTCTGCCTTTGGACCTTGGAAAGAATTTCCTAAATGGTGAAAGGATATTTGGTGTAAATAAGACAGTTAAAGGGTTTTTAAGCGGTTTTTTACTTGGATCGGGGACCTCACTTATTGAGGAGTTTATCTTAATGAAGGAATTAGTCTTATTAGGCGTTTTGGCATCCTTAGGTTCTATGCTAGGAGATTTATTTGGATCATTTATTAAACGCAGATTAAAAATGAGGCCCGGGTCCTCGCTATTATTAATTGATCAATTGGACTTCATAGTGGGGGCGATCATTTTCACATATCCGATATATCGCTTCAGCTATAGTATGCTCATAATAATAATAATGATAACCCCTCCAATACATATGCTGGCAAATACAATAGCCTACCTATTAAAACTTAAAAGAAACTATTGGTAGTATGAAGCACGCCATAGGAAAAGTAATTTATCATCCAATTTTACTTTGCAAAAGAGTAAAGGAATAGTAGGTTATTAATAGAATCAGTATGAATCCGAATATCAGCGTCAGGTATGCTTGTCTAGGTTTGTAGGAAAGTTTTATTCCCTTCGCGAGAAGGAAAAATCCCATAATGCCCAAAAGATAAAGAAATGCAGCGACTAGACTTTCATTAATTGTTTGCATATGTAGGCTGCCTGGGTAAACTACTGTCCAACCGCCTGTCCCAGGTATTAGAGCCAATGCTCTGCCCCCTAATATCTCGACAACATTATATATTCCACCAATGAATAAGAAAATCGAAAAGCCGAAGATTATTGACGTAATTAAAGCCATAGGTGGCTTAAAACGTCCTAGTCTGAAAAAACTCGATATTTTTAGTTTGTATTTCAAATTAACTAGATATCTTTTGACTTTCCATAAAGATCTATGCGTTCCTTCTTTACTCATTCTTGGTCACATAAACAAATGTTTGTAGATAAATTTAAGTTGGTAGCGCATGTGTTTTAAACTTGTTCTTTCAAGCTTTAAATACTTTCATAATTGTTAGTTAAATACCTTCACATGAGCAAATATTGTTCCAACATCAACTTACCTAGGTGTAGATTATTGCCTCAAAAAATAAAGTGTGGAAAATGTGATGAAATTTTATACAGTGGAACAGATATAGAACCGCCATCAGAAATTATGCGGAAATTCGATGGTTTATGTCCTAAATGCGGTGGAAAACTAAATTTCGAAATCGATAGAGTTAATATAATTCCGTTAATAAATGATGAGAATCCTAAGTAAAGATGGTATAATATTTGATCTAAACTAATGGGTGCCCTTAATTTACTTCTAAAAAAACTAATGATTCTTTAAAAAACAAGTGTTGAAATAACCAAATGCAGACAACATAGATTATGTCTTAATACCTACTTTTTATTGTCTTTTGATAGAACTAGTCCTGCCTTAAAGTATTCCCCCCCAATCTTATATTCTACCATATGAGCATTTGGAGGGGGAGCATCTTCATAAAGATGAATGGAAAGTGTTTCAGAAGCTATATAATCGTCGTACTCCTTGAAGACCTTAATTAATCTTGGAGATGCCTGATAATAAGTTTCTATCCAGTCAGATATTTTGAATCCAGCTTCTTTCCTTTGATTTTGAATACGCCTTACAATATCTCTAGCGAATCCGCTATCCTTCAATTTATCGGTGATCGATGTGTTAATACCCACAATAATCCCCTCCTCCTCTACAACGCTATAGTCCCTTTTCATAACAGATTCCACTGCGACTTCATTTGGCGTCAATTCAACTTTTTTCCCCTCGATCATTAGCTTTACAGATAGACCTTTGTTTATTGCTGATGCAAATTTCTCTTGGTCCATCGCTACTATGCAATCTCTTATTTTTTGGAATAATTGGCCAAATTTCTTACCAGCTATTTTGGGTATGAGCTTAATTTTATATTCATACAATTCTTCACTTCTACTTGTTAATATAAGCTCCTCGACATTCAGCTCATCTTTGATTAGATCTTTTAAATCTTCTACGAGACTTTGAACATCCTTATCGGCCACAATCTTCATTTGAGAGAGAGGCTGCCTTAATTTTATACCGACCTTACTCCTCGCGGAACGTCCAAGACCACAAATTTTTTTCGTTATCTCCATTTTCTTCATCAATTTCCGATCAATTAAATGCAATTTTGGCTTTGGCCAATTATTATAATGGATACTTTCATGGACCCTAGATTCTACGTTACAAACTATATTTTGATAAATTTCCTCAGTTGTAAAAGGAATAAAAGGCGCCAAGAGTTTGATAAGCGTCGTTAGACATTCATATAAGATTGTATATGCAACCTTCTTATCAACATCGGTCTCACTCTTCCAGAATCTTCTTCTCGAACGACGGATATATTGAGTAGATAATTCGTTAACAAACTCCTCAATTCTAATCGAGGCGTTATATGGATCATAATCATCTAGATATTGGGTAACCTCTTTGATAAGAACTTGAAGTTCTGAGATTATCCATTTGTCTAACAAAGTATATTTTTTTTCAGATTCTATCGGCGTCCAACGGTCTAAATTCGCATACGTAACAAAGAAACTATATATATTCCATAGCGGTATGAAGAATCGTCTCTTGACTTCATTAGCTCGACTATAACCAAACAGCAAGTTTGCCTCAGGACGGTTTATACTATACATCCATCTCATTACGTCTGCTCCCATATTCTCTACGGCATCATCAAACCATATCGCGTTCCCCCAAGATTTATGCATCTCGCGTCCATCTTCTCCAAGTACGAGACCATGACCAAAGCATATCTTAAAGGATGTACATCCCTCGAGTATTGTACTCATTACTAACATAGAATAGAACCAATTTCTAAATTGCCCAGGAAGAGATTCGCAAATAAAATTCGCTGGAAACCACATCTTCCAATACTCGCTGTCTTTACGGTATTTTAACGTTGAGTAAGCAACGATTCCAGCATCTAACCAAGGATTTCCAACATCAGGAATTCTTGAAGCTTTAGATCCGCATTTTCTACATCTTATCTTTATAGCGTCAATCCAAGGCCTATGAGGGGAATGCCCATCAAATACCTTCCAGCCTTCTATGGTCCTAGACTTAAGCTCTTCTTTATCACCAATTACTTCAAAGTTTTCGCATTTTGAACATACCCATATGGGAAGGGCCAAGCCCCAATATCTCTTTTTGGATATCATCCAATCTTCCATATTCTGAAGCCAATCTAATTCTTGTTGTAACCCGAAGGAAGGGATCCATTTAACTTGTTTCGCTGATTCAATTATCTGATAACGGAGATTCTTTTTCCTATCATTATCTGTTATTTTATTGATTGGTTTATCGATCTTTCTACCCATAGAGATAAACCATTCGTCAACTAGTCTAAATACAAGTTCGTTCCCACATCTCCAACATACTGGATATCTATGCATATAATCCTCAATTTTTAAGAGCGCTCTTTTTTTTCTCAAATCCTTAACTATGGGTTTAGTTGAGTCATATACGTGAACTCCGGTCAGCCAGTCATACCCTTCTTTGAAGATGCCATACTCATCGAGTGGAGCAATAACTGGTAAATTATAATGCTTACCAAGCTCCAGATCTTCTTTACCGCATCCAGGCGCTATGTGAACTATCCCAGTACCCTCCTCCTCACTTACTTCTTTCCATAAGATTACCTTATGTATTTCAGCGGCTCCAATATTCTTAGGAGAAGATAAATCATCGTAAGGTCCATGATATTTCCAATCAGCCATATCCTTACCTTTGAGTTCCCCTACGACCTCATAATCTTGATTAGTGAATATACTTCGAAGAGTCATCTTTGCTAGGTAAAAGATTTCTCCTTTATGATTAACCTTGACGTAGGTCATCTCTGGATGAGCCGCTGCAGCAACATTTGATGTCAATGTCCATGGAGTTGTTGTCCATATGAGTAACGATTCGTTCTTTTTATCCTTTAATGGGAACTTAACTATTAGAGCTGGATGGATAATCTCCTTATACCCTTCTGTAACTATTTCATGTTGAGATATAGAGGTGGAACATCTGGGGCACCAAGGCATAACATCCGTCCCTCTATAAATCCAACCATTTTCATGGCACTTTTTTAGTACCGTCCATATCATGTAGTTGTTCTCGTCTGATAAAGTGAAATATGAACCCCCAATGTCTGAATCGCCCAGTCTGCCGACGATCCGTTCCGCCGTGTCAGTTATTTTGCCCTTTACCCCATCAATAGTAATAATCTCTTGGGCATTCTCTAGTTTTTCAGCCATGTATCTCAATACATTTGGGTGATCCCAATCCATCCAGTAGCCAAGGCGTTTTGATTGCTCAACTTGAATTGCTGCATATTTTAGAGCTCTTTGTTTACATTTCTTAACGAAATTTGATAAGCCATATTTCTCAATATCTCTCTTTGATTTGAATTTTAATTCCCTTTCCACTTCTACTTCGATCCATAATCCTTGGCAATCAAACCCATTCTGATACCTTAGATCGTATCCTCTCATTGCTTTGTATCTTTGGAATAAGTCTTTGTACATTCTACCCCAAGCATGATGCACCCCCATTGGGTTATTTGCTGTTATGGGTCCGTCAATGAATGACCACTTCTTTTTGTTTTTGTTAAGAGATGCTCTCTTTGTAAATGCATCAATCCCTTCCCAGAATTTAATAATTCGGTGCTCCATCTTTGGAAGACTTAAAGTTGGATCCGCATTCTTGAACATAATCTATATACATCCCTTTGTCTATTGAAGGGCATTAATTGGATAATACCATTGAGGAAGATCATTCATAGATTCTGTATTATTTTTTTCTAGCAGTAATCTGACTAATCACCTTATGTCTATGAAATCCAACTACCGTGTGCTTTATAGGAAGAATTTTGCTCACCCATTTACTAAATCAATTTTTAACGTATGCACTATAACTTGAGGTTTATGCAGAAATACTTAAATCAATTCGAACTTTTATTCCTAGTCATATTAATGACCTTAGATTTAGAATTCAATAAATATCTAAGACGAGTTGACTTTCGATTCAAATAAATTTATTGCTTTTCAATTTATTGTAAAAGAATAAAGGTGGTGTTCACTCAGTTGCCTCAAATTGAGGGCGAAAATGTGGAATCGATACCGATTAAGGATCTGATCATTAGGAGTGCAAACAAATTTAAACAGATGACCTTAACCTTGTCAAGGCATACATTTCTACATTATTTGTGTCTTTGCATAATATTGTCATTAGCAGCCCTCATTCGTTTACTGCCAATGCGCTGGGGATTTTTTCTTTCAGAATTCGATCCTTATTTCCAATTTAGGATAACCAGTCATCTCATAGAAAATGGCTTTACATCTTTGTTTAAATGGCATGATGACATGAGTTGGTATCCCTGGGGGAGGGATGTTATTACTACTTCTTATCCAGGATTAGCCTTTTCTTCAGCCATTTTTTACAATTTTCTGGAATTCATTGGTATAGATGTAACTGTCTATAAATTATGTATAATATTTCCAGTAGTGATGGGTACTGCAACAATTTTAGTGCTTTACCTTTTAGGCAAAGAATTATGGGGAAAAACTGTTGGGCTTATATCTGCATTGTTTCTAGCTTTTAATTCCTCGCACATATTTAGAACATCCTTGGGCTTTTTTGATGATGAAACTATCGGTATTTTTACTACAATATCATCTTTCTTCTTCTATCTGAGAGCAATCGATCCCACTCGTGCACCCAGATCTACTTTATTCTACTCACTTCTATCTGCCCTATCTCTATCTTACTTGAGTTTTAGTTGGGGGGCTTTCAGATATCCAATATCGCTGATCGCTTTATTCTCTTTTACACTTGTGGTCATTGGCCGATATTCGAAAAAACTGTTGATATCCTATTGTGCGACCTTTGGGCTGACTTTTCTTATTATGGGTCAACTTCCCCGCATTGGATATGTCTTCTTTAAGGAGTGGACTGCAATTGCTATTTTTGTAATTTTTATAGTCATTATTATGCGAGAAATCTCAAAGAGAATAAGCAATACTAATTTGAAAATAGGTGCAGTCTCTAGTACAATTCTAATTCTAATAATTCTAGGACTTGTTTTATGGAATAGTGAGATTGTGGCACCTTTGGCAGGTAGATTTCTTTCAGTTATTAATCCATCTGCTAGATCAGAATTACCTCTTCTAGAATCAGTAGCCGAACATCGTCTATCAACTTGGGCAACCTTTGCTCACGAGTTTGGCGCTATAGCATTAATAGGTTTATTCGGTTTCTACTTCATTTTGCAAAAGCTGAGGGACAAAGATGTATTTCTTATACTATTTGGAATATCTTCATTATATTTTGCATCCTCTTTAATAAGGCTGACCATTATTCTTTCACTGGCAATATCTATTCTAGCGGCTATTACTATAACAGAGCTTGGAAGACCCTCTGTGGATATTATTAAAGGAACAATAATATTTCCAAAAAGAAAAATGCACTTTATGACAAAAGTCGGGAGAGAATATGGGATTGCTATTCTGCTTCTAATAATTATTTTGATTGCCCCAACTATGAATGGAGCAGTGAATGCGGCATATACACCAGCCACTATAGTTACTTCTAGCTTGCCTGTAGTTCAACAACAACCTCAGGATTGGCTCGAGACTTTAGCATGGATGAAAGAAAACTTGCCAGAAAGTGCTGTGGTAATGTCGTGGTGGGATTATGGATATTGGATAACGACTATAGCGGATAAACGTACTCTTTCTGATAATGGAACGATAAACGCAACTCAGATCGCGACCATCGCCAGAACATTTCTTTCAAATGAAACAAAAGCTATCCCTGTTCTTGAAAGATATAATATTACTCATATTGCGATCCTAGTCACTTGGTATGAAGAAGAAGGACAAATAAAATCCTATGGATTCGGAGAAGATAGTAAATGGTATTGGATGGCCAGAATTGGTAATGGTTCGCAGTTTGAAGGAGAAACTGTTAGATTTTACAGTAAATTGGTGATGGAAGGTGAAACTGGTTACAATATATACGATAGAGTGATTTCGCAAGGAAGCGAGATTGTTTCAAATGAAACGATTGTAGATCAAAGAGGATTAACTGAGTTGTGCATTCTCGGTTCATTAATGAATTATGGAATATCTCAAATCGAAGAAGATACTTCTGAATTTTTCGATTTAAAATTCTCCTCATCAAATCGTTTTGTTTTTGTGTATGAAGTAAAATATCCCAAGGAGTCTTTACTTTCTTGTTCTTTGAGTAAATCAAATATTACTTATGGTGAATCAATTATACTTTCTGGAGAATTAATGGATCCTGAATTAAAGGGCATACCCGATGCTCCCATTATACTTCAATATTCTGGCGACAATGGAACTTCTTGGAATGAGATCGACAGAGTAATTACAGATTCGAAAGGAGAATATACGGTTGAATCTATTCCAGAAACAGGAGATTTCTTGGTTCGAGCAATGTGGAAAGGGATATCCGGTGAATATTTAAGTACTGTAAGTTCTGCTAAATCATTGACGGTAATGAAAACAAGTGGCACTCTCAAGCTTACTCTCTCATCATCTGCAATTAAACTCGGCGAAAGTCTTATTGTCTCATGCAACTTCATCCCATCTACCTCTGGAGGAAATGTTTTGATCGAATATAGCACCGACAATAATACATGGCATTCAGCGGTATCAGGCCAATTGATTAATGGAACTTTTTCAACGAATTGGACTCCCGAATATGCAATAGAATATCAAATTAGGGCAAAATGGGAAGGCAATTATAATTATAATGCAGCAATTAGTGAAATTAGAATTTTAAGAGTAAACGAAAAAAATGAGTAAAAAAAGCTGAAAATATATTGTTCTAAAATTCAGGAATTAAGCGCGCGTGATATAATAGAAATCATTTCTTAATAATCTAACAATTCCTTTCTCATTCGCTAAAACACAGTACATGAAATAAGGAGAATATGAGGTAACTATTTTTTTTGGCTTTCATTTGTTTTATCGATTCTTCAGCAACAATCATGCCAACGGAGCTTGGGCCGAGCAAACCTTCCATAATAATCGAGCTTTTTGTT
>CAYFUV010000185.1:0-1539 GCA_964346435.1 uncultured Candidatus Bathyarchaeia archaeon
TTCATAGTAGATATCCTTAACATTGATTAGCTTTTCAAGTATCAACTCGTGAAGAATAGTCACTTCCAGATTTCTAAGTGCAGGTGAAATATTCAAAAGGTCCCCACCCTTGTAATGCAGGAGATAGCATCCGTCATCACCCTTATAGAGACCTAAAGTATTTCTTCTGTTTGCAAGTGTATCAAACACATCGGAATTGACAGAAACCTTCTCAATTTCAAAATATGCTGAAAGAAGTTCTAAAGAATCCCCCGGGATCTTTTTTACAAGTCTGTGAGTGGGAAGGATAGTCAGCCCTTCATAAGACATATTGGCAAGAAACATTAAGACATAATCGTACGGACTCGGCTTATCTGAGAGGCCCTCTTTCCCTATCATCTCATTCTGATACTCCAGAGCGGTCTCATACCTGTGATGTCCGTCGGCTATATATATAGCCTTGTCCTCCATCTCCTTTCTTATTGAATTAATTTCTTCCTCTCCTTTTATCTCCCAGAGTCTGTGAGTGAAACCGTTAATGTCTCTCGCTTCTATATAAGGTAATGTATTGCTTATAGTATTTAGTATTGAAGAAGCATTTTTTTCTCGACTGTTATAAAGCGAAAATATAGGGCTGATGTTTGCATTGCATATTCTCAAAAGAGAGAGCCTGTCTTTTTTTGGTTTTGAGTGTGTACATTCATGAGGGTATATATTACCCTTACCAAGCTCTTCGAGCCTTACAAGTCCCACGAAACCCCTTAGTTTTTTCTCTTTGTCATTGATCCTGTATGCTACCTCATATGCATAAAAGCAAGGCTGTTCGCTGGTTATTAGAACCTTTTCTTTAAGCCACTTGTCAAGATAGGACTTTGCCCTTGTATATTTGTTTTCATTACCATTATCGTTTTGGAATTCTTTCCCGAAATCTATTCTTACTATATTATAGGGACTTTTATTGTAAAGCTCCTCCTGATAATCAGGCGTAATAATATCATAAGGAGGAGCAAATAAATCCTCTACAGGTATCTTCGAAATCAGAGGTATGTTATAAAGGACTCCCTTAAAAGGGACTACTTCGGCCATAAATATTTAGTTCCGTATTCAAAGAGATGGTTTATTTTAGCATGCAGATTCTTTTGAATTCCAGTAAAGAATAATATACTATTACAGCCAAAAATTCTAATATTTTCGTTATAATAATAAAAATCATTGTATTTGAAGGGGTGGATATGAAATTTTTTATTGACACGGCAAATGTTGAGGAGGTCAGGAAGGCATGGGATCTGGGTGTTATAGATGGAGTTACAACAAATCCATCTCTAATTGCAAAAGAGGGAAAAGACCCGCTTAAGATTTTAAAGGCTATCTGCAATATTGTTGATGGCCCTGTAAACGCAGAGGTTGTTGGTGTCTCTGCCGATGTAATGATAAAAGAGGCTAAATCCTTGTCAAAAATACACAAGAACATTGTTATAAAGATACCGATGATCGAAGAAGGGCTAAAGGCAGTAAAAAGACTGTCGGGGCTTGGTATAAAAACAAATGTTACACTGGTTT
>CAYFUV010000186.1:0-5003 GCA_964346435.1 uncultured Candidatus Bathyarchaeia archaeon
GATTTATATCAGCGATTATAACGCCAAACATCAGAAGGCAGTCTGATTCTTCCACAAGTTTTTTCGCAACTTGGTTTCCAGCAAGCCCGAGGTAAGTTCCAAAGTAGTAAGGGTCGTCGATGGGCATGATGTCTCGAGCTAGAAACTCGCTGACGATGGGTATGTTAAGTTTCTTTGCGAGCTGCGATATATGGTTCTTTAGAGATAATCTATCAACTTCAACTCCTACAAGTATCACGGGCATTTTTGAGTCAGCAACTCTGAGTAAAATCTCATTTGCTGCTTCTTTCATAGCGCTTTGATCTGTTGGGTAAAAAATTACGTTATTATCTTGCGGAATACTTATCTTCTGGTCCACCATGTCTCTTGGAATCTCAATATATACAGGCCGCATAAACTCTTGACAGGTAGAGAGAGTCCTCTTGATTTTTATATAAGCTGTTTCTGAACTATCTAAAATTTCTGCTACCTGAGTTGCCTCTCTATATACCTTAAGTTGGGAATTAAAATCTTTCACTACATGGTGAAGAAAAAAATCTTTTTGTTTTTCAACTTGTCCCGGCCCCCCTGATATCACGATTAGAGGTGTTTTCTCCGCGTAAGCGCAAGCTACGGAGTTGACCATGTTTAGTCCCCCAGCTCCATATGTAATGCATGTAACCGCTGGTCTATGTGTAGCTCTCGATGAGCCAATAGCAGCGAATCCTGCGCCTGGTTCATGAGAAAAAGTACATAAATTGAGATCCTCGTCATCCTCAATCATTTTAAAAAACCTGATGACCATATCACCAGGGATTCCAAATACTTGCCTTATTCCTAATTCTTTTAGGGCCTGAAGAAGATATTTCCCTATAGTAAGTCCAGCATCCATTCTCCTCACCTATATATACTTTATGCGACGCACTTATTCAGATTTCTATGGCTTTTAGCACGCGCACACCAAAGCCTAAAAAGTACTCGCTATTTTAAATCAGTTTTAGTAGTTTAGTTTATTTCAGACTAGTCTGGCATAAACTATGGTTACTCGTAAGTAACCATTTTTATTGGGTTTGGGATTAAAATTTAGATAAGGTTCTCAAGAAGGAATTTTTTTGCGGATTACTCTAGAAGAGATGATTTCAAAGATAAGGCAAATGAACAAAACAGAAAAAGAAAATACAGCGTTAGTAGATATAAGTGATGAATCTACCCACGATCCTTTTCGAATTTTAATCGGGACTATATTATCCCATAGGACGAGAGATCAAAATACAAGAAAAGCCACTAAACAATTATTCTCAGTTTATAGAAATGCTTCAGAACTTGCTAAGGGGAGAAATAATGATATTGAGAAATTAATAAGACCCTCTGGCTTTTATCGTGTTAAAGCTAGAAGAATTAAAGATGTAGCTAACATTATTGTTACCCATTATAATGGAAAAGTACCTGATCAGATAGATCAACTTATAAAACTTCCTTCGGTTGGCAGGAAAACTGCTAATTGTGTATTAGTATATGGTTTTAAAAAACCTGCAATTCCTGTAGATACTCATGTTCATAGGGTATCAAACAGACTTGGACTAGTAAGAACTAAGAAACCGGAAGAAACAGAGATCGCTCTGAAGAAAAAATTGAAAAAGAAATTTTGGATAGAAATTAATGATTTATTCGTAAAATTCGGCCAGAAGATCTGTAAGTCAGTTAATCCAAAATGTGATATATGCAAACTAAAAGAACAATGTTTGTATTTGAAGATTAAGAAATAGGACTTTTTATTATTCGCAAAAAAGACGTCAAGTTCTACTTGTTAGCGATTGGTCATATACCTTTTTCAGAAAAAAGATCCTCAAGGGCTGGATATTTTTCTTCAGAAACGTTAGGAGAGACTATTATATTCCCCCTATCTCCTATATGTAATTCCACTTCCCCTGAATTCCCTTCTCTTGTATAACCATGTGATATTTGCAATATCTTACCTTGAAGGCCTTTCTCATCTGATATCTGTTCGGCTTTAGAATTCCAAAATAGACATGAAATTTTATCCGTTTTATCAGCAAGAATTAATTTAGTTAACTTTCCAAGACTCCCATCGCCCCTTTCAAATTCTTTTAGTGGCCAAACACTTAAGACTCTTCCAGTTATTGTCACATCGTTTAAATCAGGTAAGAGGTCACTTATTTGAAGTTCCCCAAATTTTTCATTTAATTCCAAATCGATGCCTAAATCTTGTGCGACTAGTAAGGCAGCCCCTTCATCTGAGAGCAATCCATGGAAGTCTTCTTTCTTATCTTTAATAAATACAAGAATTTTTTCTTCATTAAGATCATCTCTTTTTGAGAGGATTTTATCGATAATTTTTTTGATCTTCATCGGAAAGTAAATCCCTTTTAAAAATTTATAGAGTATTGGAAAACTAATTCTTAATTCTGAATTCAAACTTTCTTATAATAATTATGGATGGATATATAGCCAAATCAACAGTGAATGCTTGATTCCCTGAGAGTTCAATATCAAAAAATATTCCAGTAATCGGATAGCAGTCTTCTAATTTTAAATACTCGTTCCTTAATGATTGGGCTTATGGTTTGTTTGGGAGTCGGATATACGTCTGAAAAATCAAACTCCTCGATTCCAGCTAAAGTATTTAAGATCGCAGCTACGATCTGAGGCAGTGCTTCTAAATTATAACCTCCTTCAAGAACAATCGTTATTCTACCATCACAGATCTTATCAGCGACTTTCATCACGCGTTCAGTAATCCCAATGTAAGTCTCAGTCGTAAAATTTAGATTAGCCAGCATATCTGCAAAATGGGCATCTTGTCCAGCGGAAATTGCAATTAAATCAGGTTTGAACTCTTCAATTAAAGGAATGAAGACCTCATCTATGGCATAAATGCAATCTGCTCCTGTAGAATCTGGAGACAATGGAACGTTTACATTATATCCTTTCCCTTCTTTGTTTCCAATCTCATCAATACGGCCGGTTCCAGGATAAAGAGGCGTTTGATGAGTTGAGAAGTAAAGGACTGACGAATCATCATAAAAGACATCTTGTGTTCCGTTTCCATGATGGACATCCCAATCAAGGATCATGAATCTTTTAAATGAATAATTTCGTTTGATATATTCTATCATTAGAGCTATGTTGTTAAAGTAACAAAAACCCCCTCCATAATCTCTACCAGCATGATGGCCAGGTGGACGATTTAGGACAAAGGAATTTATCAAATCCTTTTCCACAATAACTTTACCACCAAGTATTGCGCCTCCAGCACTTAATTTTGCCAACTCATATGTTTTATCCATTACCGGCGTATCTGAAGTTAACATTCCTCTATTTTTACTCAAATTATTGATTTTCTCAATGTACTGCTTCGTATGAACTAAGACTAAATCCTCTTCCTTAGCAGCTTCAGGCTTAAGTAGCTGGAACTCATGCTTTCTTAAGAGATCTTTTTTTCTTAAGAATTTCATGGTTTCAGACAATCTCGCAGGACATTCTGGATGCCCCCATCCTGGATCGTGTTTAAGGTAATTTTCATGATAAATTATACCAGTTCTGCTCAAGTCATGAACTTCCTTTCGATAGAAGTAAATAATTAGAAAACTTGACAAATTTAACATTAATTAAAAAAGTTCCGCGTGCTACTGGCTGCTTTTATTCTTTTATTATATTATTGTTATTATGCCGTCTGCGTTAATCCCAAAATGATCTGGTGCGCTGATACTCCCTTTCAGCCTTTAAGATCTCTTCATAGAATTCCGAATCACTTCTTACAAACTTTCTTAAGATTCTCGTTGCAACAGTAGGTCCAACGCCTCTTGAAGCCAAAGTTATTATGGCCTTCTTGCCGTAGCTCTGCACAAGGCTGGCCGATTTCCAAGCTCTATTCCAAGTTTCAGCCTCTTCTCTATCGAGTTTTCTTTTATTCTTTTTCTTTCTGATTATCTTGAACAAATTACTATCATCCTTGTACGCTAGACTTATTAGTGTGGATCCACATCTTGGGCACTTGATCGATTCAGGCAAAGTTTTGACAATTCTCACACCTTCCCAATCCGCATTGAATATGCAAACGAGTCTTACAGAAGTCGAAAGAATCCTTTCCCTAACAATTTCTACTATTGACCTGTCGCCGACTATGGGCCTGAGAATATTATGAGGAATAATTTTATCTAAAATTGGTAATGCGAGAGGGGAATAATCTTTATCCCTAGATTCATCAACCTCAACTTTTATTTCCCCATTAAATATTCCCTCAGCTACTTTTTTCGCATTTTCAAGATCCATCTTTTCCAGAAAAAATTCCCTGACGGCTTCTTGATTTATTGGAGTATCTCTAAGTAATTTGACCAATTGCTTTCCTCTTGTAATTTTATAATCAACTTCGCGGTCTATGACACCAAACCTTCTGGCCACATGCCAATTAATCCAAGCAAAAGTTTCAGTATCCTTCACCGTTCTGATAACAATCTCTTCAAGGTCCTTTGGCTTAAGACTTAATAATTCCTCAACAACTTTTTTTGGACCGATTTTAATCGAACAGACTATCGCTATCCGATAAGGGTCAACTATGACTGTAGCATTTATCCCATATCTTGCTCCAAGAAGGGCCCTTAAGGCGACCCCAAAGACCTCGTTAACCAAATTCCCAAAACAGCTATGCACAATGACGCAATTTTCATAACTTTCAACAAGAATTAAATCGTTCGAAGGTAAATGAAATCTTTCAGCTTGTTTTCTAATAATCTTAAGAACTTTGTCCAGATTCCTATCATCGAGCCCCACATCTTTAAATAAAGAGAAATCCGGCTCTTTGATTTTTAACGATTCAACCAATTTCTTTCGTAATTTTCCTACTTCTAGAGCAACATCATGTTCTACAGGAATTAATTCACCCTCCCAGCTTGGAATTGCACTAAAACTAGGAGTAGTGGGCTCGGCCTCGATTTTGTAATCTTCATCATCAATGCTTAGAATGCGCCACGTATTTCCATGTAAAATAAATTCTACTCCAGGTG
>CAYFUV010000187.1:0-4561 GCA_964346435.1 uncultured Candidatus Bathyarchaeia archaeon
TGTATCACATCTCTTTTTGAGAGTTTCGGGCTTTCCGCTTTGGAAGCAATGGAGTATGGAAATGTAATTCTGGCTACTGAAGTCGGTGGTTTGAAGGATTTTATTACTGATCGATACAATGGGATTTTTGTAAAGCCAAAAAACCCAAAAGACATCGCCGATGGCATAATAGAAATATACGAAAACAAAGAAGTGCGGGAAAAAGTTAGGGAAAATGCAAAGGAAACAGTGAAGCAATATTATATTGAAAACATAGCTGGACAGTACCTCTCCTTATATGGCTCAACATGAAAGTTCATATTTCATACAACTTTATAGAGGACCCCTGGGGCGGCGGAAATCAATTCCTAAAAGCTTTAAGGAAACAATTTGAAGGTCAGGGTTTCCACGAACGAGATGCAGACAAAGCAGACTTAATTCTCTTTAATAGCCATCACAATTTGGAACGTTGTCTCGACATTAAAAGGAGATATCCTGATAAAGCAATAGTCCACAGGATTGATGGACCTATATCCCTTGTAAGAGGTAAAGATAGAGAAGTTGATGAGATCATACGCTTATTCAACCATCTATTCGGTGATGGTATCATTTTCCAATCTAATTGGTGTATGAGACAGAATAAAGAAAACTTTAATATCCACGCCAAATATGAAACAGTGATCCATAATGCCCCAGATAATGAAATCTTTAATAAGAATGGTAAGACAGAATTTGATCCAAACAGAGTGAAGTTCATTGCTTCCAGCTGGTCTCCAAACTGGCGAAAGGGATTTGAATATTACCAATTCTTAGACGAAAACCTCGATTTTGCAAAATACGATCTTACTTTTGTTGGCAATTCACCAGTCGAGTTCAAGAATGTTAAACACATAAGACCCGTGCCCACTGAAAAGTTGGCTGAAATTATGAAGGAACATGATATCTTCATTACGGCCAGCCAAAAAGACCCCTGCTCAAATATTTTAATCGAAGCATTATCTTGTGGCTTGCCGGCAGTGGTATTAAATGATGGAGGTCATCCTGAACTACTAAAGGGAGGGGGGGAATTATTTACCACCACCGAAGAGCTTATCGCCAAGATTGAAAAAGTTACCGCAAATTACTCGTACTATCAGTCTCGTATACCAGAATTTTCAATCAACAAGGTAGCTAAAGAGTATTATAATTTTGCGTGTAGAATCTATAGTGATATTAAAGGTGGGCGATACAGGCCAAATCCGGTGAATTTCACCACAAGACTTGGTTTCTACAGGATGAAATTAATGATCTTATTATGGAAAGCTTCCAGTAAGTTAAGAGCAGCGAAAGATAGGATATTCTAATGTTAAGTTACTATCTCGGAGCTACTTATCGTAGAAAAATCTTGGATAAGCTGCTGGAAAATAATAAGCATTATTATCGTGGAGTCGTATTAGATATTGGCGGTCGAGACAGAGGAAGATTTGAAAAGCCCAAAGACGCGATAGAGAAATGGATTTTTGCTGATATAGAGGAAAGTTATAATCCTGATATATTATTGGATATTTGCAATATGAGTAAAATTGAATCGGCAAGCGTAGACGTTATTAACGCTACTGAAATCTTCGAACATGTAGACGATCCTCAAAAAGGTTTAGAAGAATGTTACCGAGTCTTGAAAAAAGATGGAACGATGATATTATCTGCTCCATTTTTGTTCCCTATCCATGCAGACCCCTACGATTATCAGAGATGGACCGAATATAAATGGAAGCAAGAATTGAAAAACTGTAATTTCAAAATAGAAAAATTCGAGCTCATGGGCAGATTTTTTACCGTGATGGCAGATATGATGAAAACGTTAATAAAACAATTGCCTTTTGTGATTAGAATTTTCTTAAAATTATTTTATCCAGTAATAGACTTAACAACAAAATTAGATAACCGCAAAATCAATAGCGCTAGTGCATTGAAGCAATATACTACGGGATATTTCATTATTGCAAGGAAATAAAATGGCTCACCGGGATTTTGAGGAATACGCCCAACAAAAACTGATGAGAGGTCCCATCGCCCAAAAATACATAGATTTTTTTAAAGCTAATATCGATCTTAGTAATAATGATTTGAAAGTAATGGATTATGGATGTGGCGATGGAAGATACTTCTCCTTCTTTTGTCAATATTTTAAGAAGGACAATATATATGGAATCGAAGTGTCTATGAAAAGAGTCCAAAGGTGCAAGGAGATAGGCTTCAATAATGCAATTTTCCTAAAAGCTCTGGACAAATTACCGTTTACAGATAACTTCTTTGATTTTATAAATTTTGACCAGGTAATTGAGCATATTCCCTTCAGTCAAATTAATTTTTACCTTGAAGAGTTAATGCGTGTATTAAAACCGGGAGGGAAAGTCATTTTGATAACTCCCAATTATCCAGTAAAAAGGATTTATGATTTGACCAACGCGATTATCAAATTAGACCTTAAAAGACCCTTTGATGACCCTACCCACATTACAAAATATAACTTCAATAAACTCAAAAATTTACTTAGTTGTCATTTCTCTGATGTGCATTTAAGAGGAACCGGTGGATTCTTGTACAATATTTTCAAAAATGAGCGTTTTCATCATAAGATAATAGGTTTACTCACTAAGTAAAGTATAGTATTTTTGCAATTGGAGCCAGTTTCCAAAACAAACGGTTTGCGATTTAAGACATTGATCACATTTTTGCGCTAATGAAAAAAATCTATGCTTTCATAAAAACTTTTTTAGGAATAGATACAAAGTTACTGAAAGGATTGTTTACCGGGGGATTTTTCTTAAACTCGCCTTTTGTTGTAAATGCAACCATCACCTTAGTTACCCTTCCCATTGTTTTGGCCAATTTATCAATTGATCATTATGGAAAGTGGCAATTTGTATTGGCATTAGAAACATGGCTGGCCGTGCTGACAGCAGCCAATATTACCCTATCTTCTAAAAAAGGAATTGCTCAGAATCTGAACGGAACTTTTCTTCACGCGTTCCTATTCCGACTTAAACTCCTGGTCCCGGTAGGCATCATTGTCTTAGGTATCGCTTTTTCCTTAAGAATTTCAGGAAACAACGTTTTTTCATCCTTGTTAATGATACTGGGGCTCTATTTGATTTTCGGTTACCTTTTTCAAATAAGCTTCTACGAATTCTTGATTGCCAAGAAGAGATTTAAAGAGTGGTGTCTCTGGCAGGCTATAATTTCCTTTGTGGCCATAGTTGGCTCGGCAATTGTAGCTCTAACGACAAAAAATATAGTGTACTTTGCCCTCTTTCAATTAGGCAGTATCAGTGTTTTAGGCTGGATAGCCTGGCTGATTATAGTAAGACGCGAGAACTTAATTGATAGTTATAGGAAAGGGGAGGTTGACAAAGGATGTGTGCCCTTTGGACTAAAGCTAATTCCTGTTGGTCTAATTACCATCACCGCAAATAAACTTTCGCATTTCCTTATTGGCCCCTTCTTCGGCTTTGCCAATTTAGCCGTTTTCTCTCTTGCCGATAACTTGCGCAATAAAAGCTCTAGCGTTATGAAAAGCGCTCGGCCTCTGCTCTATGCCGATTTCGCTCAAATTGAAAGCAAGGCGCTTATGAGATTAATAAATATTCGTTTGTTAAAAGTCGGGATTCTCAGCGTTCTTCTTACGATAGTAATCATTTTCATTGGTTGGGCTTATATTCAATTCTTCCTACCACAAACATTTCATCAGGCAATAATTTATTTTGCTATCTTAGCCATCGGGTTGCCAGCCGCAGCTCTGGCCATAATTTTGCACACTGCTCTCGAATCACATCTGCACTATAAAGAGTTGTCACTAGTTGGAATCGTTTCCAGCGCACTTAAAATTTTGCTAATTCTGATACTCGGATATTTTTGGCAAATTATTGGCGTATGCATTGGTCTAGCAATCAGCGCCTGGATTACTTTTATCTTTTATTATTTCCTAACCATACGAAAAGACCTAGCTATAGGCGTAATTGGACGGTTTCATTTATTTGATAAATTTTCCCCAGAATATCTCGGCATCCATAGCCAAAGTGATGATAGTATGGAAAGTGAAAACTTATAAGGTAACTACTATGAGAAGACATTATGATAGACAGAATAAAAGATTGGCTTATATTGGGCAAGATGCTTCTCCAGATTTCTGGGACAGTCATTGGGGAAAAAGTGAGTTTAGAGAGACCTTGGAAAGGGCTCGAGGAAGTAGATTGATTCTAACAACGCTGAAAAAATATATCCCCGATAAAAAGGGGCGAATACTGGATGGGGGATGTGGCAATGCTCAGGTTGTTTACTGTATGCATGCCCACGGATACGAAGGTGTTGGGGTAGATTTTGCGGAGAAAACCATAAGGAGAGTGAGGAAAATTCTTCCGGAACTCGATGTGAGATCGGGCGATGTAAGAAATTTGCCATTTCCCGATGACCATTTTATAGGTTATTGGTCTTTAGGAGTTATCGAGCATTTCGCTGATGGCTACACTGAAATTTTAAAGGAAATGCAGAGGGTGCTGGTTAATGGTGGATACTTGTTCATGAGTTTCCCTTCCATGTCTCC
>CAYFUV010000188.1:0-2356 GCA_964346435.1 uncultured Candidatus Bathyarchaeia archaeon
TAATCCCCAGACTTCAGGTCCACTATCCAAGACTGCCGTTAACCCTTACGAGCTTAAAGAGGCTAGAAGCTTATACTATCAGATGATGGGCTGGGACTTGGTTACGGGAGTACCCTCGAAGGCTAAATTGAGTGAACTGGATATCTCATGGGCAGCAGATTTAATAAACACTGGATGAAGAAGTTGACTACTATTCGCATAACGGTATTGGCTTACGGAAACATTAGAAAATTATTGAAGAGATTTGATAAAACGATTAAGATAGAGCCCGGTTCCTCAATTAAGGATCTATTTCAACTATTAAAAAAACCGAAAGATGAGATATGGATGGCGAGTGTAAATGGGCTAATAGCTTATGAAAAGACAAAATTGAAGAATGGGGATGAAGTAAGGCTCTTCGAACCTGTGGGAGGAGGATAAAAATAGTAAGAAGAGGGGTCTGACATTTCCTCTTGAATATGACTCTATGCTAATACACTTAAAATAATGTCGGATCAATTAAATGATCTACTACAATACTAGATTTGTCTTCTAACATATCAAAAACAATTTGTCTCAATTCATCTCCAGTAAATTTTTGCTCCCATTCAACTAAATCTGAATTTTTTGAATGTGATTTGAATCCGTTTTTCTATTCTTAATTCAGGTTTTTCTTAAGAGCTTTGACATTTTCTGCCCATTCTGTGTCGCCCTCGACCCAAGGAGTAGCAACCAAAGACAACCTGACCGCATCGATCGATGCTCCATAGAATGCATTTCCAGGAACGGCCACTATTCCGTGTTTATCAATAAATCCATCTGCAAATTCCGCCCCATCTACTCCTCCAGTTTTGACTAATGCATAAAGAGCCCCGAATTCTCCATTTTTCGGGAGTATCAATGGTATCTCCTCTTCGATTAGTAAAGTCAGTCTATCAGCCAAGATTTTACATGTCCACTCATGCATAATTGGATTTTTCAAAAACATTTGTAATGCATGTGTACCCATAATGAATCCAGGTGTAGGACTGCTCAGGTTCTCTCTACCAATAATCGCCTCTATAAGATCTATCCAACGATCGCTAGCAGTTGCAAAACCAAATCTTATGCCAGCCATTAAACAAGTTTTTGAAACGCTTGAAAGAATACAAATATTCTCATAATATCTTTCTACAATTCTTTTAAACTCCTTTATTCGAGACGCTAGGATTTCCTTATTGAACTCTGCTTTACTCGCGCTTAGCTTAAGAATTGTAAATATATAAGGAGCGTCCCAAATAACACCACAGCCTCTTTCTTCAGCAATCTTTAGAACCATCTCGAAATCCTCCGAAGACGTGTATCCTGTAGGATTGTTAGGCATGCTCATATAGAAAACTGAATTTTCGGCTAATTTTTTATCCAAATCTTCCTCATTGATTGACAAATCATCATTTGCCTTAATTCGAATATCGTTGCATCCCCTATCTCTAACTATTGCTGGAATTGGTGCGTACTCCCATTGGGGCATAAACACATCTGTACCAGGTTTAATGGATCTAAGTGCGCCCATCATAGCCTGCTGTCCTCCAGCTGTTGCAGTTACTTTTTCAGTATCTTTTTTAGTCAAAGGAACGCCATGGACTTCTTTAAAATAGTCTATAATCGATTCCTTCACTCTTCCAGTGCCACCAGTTGGAAAATAGGCTAATCCTTTTGGTTCAGGAAAGTATGAATCAACAATCCCTTGCTTCACAGCCTCCGCAATAAGTCTTAGTTCTTCTGTTAATCCCTTATTAACATCAATTTCTATCTTTGAGAACAATTTTGTCTTAAAAAGCAATTTTCCTATGCTCCCACTGCTAAAATCAATAACAGGCAATCTCCTCTCTTCTCTTTGAGCTGCTTTTGCCATCGCTACCCGTATAGCAGGCGGGATTGGGGGCGGAAGAAGAAAATCTTGTTTATTTTCGTTTTTCATTTTTCTAAACCAATTTCTTATTTAGCTTTACCAATTATATAAAAAAATTCGCAAATAATGTTACAATCTTAATTAACAAATAGCGCGCGCTTTTTTCTTTGTACCTAGCAATCTAAAGAGAACTGAATTAACGGATTTCAGTAACTTCGTGAGTTTTCCTTTTAGAATGAGGAAGTACATCTTTAGAGCGCGTGCTCATCTTAAAATAATATTGATAACTATCGCTAGAATTGTTTGTTTGGAGGAAAGCCTATGAATTTCCCTTACTATAGATGATTCTACACGTAGCGTGTGCGTTACAAAATTAAAAAGTGATGAGTAAAAGTCAATCAAATGTAATCTAGGTTGGGCAAATTATGGAAGATTTGGAAATTGCAAAGAATGAATTGAGAGAAAAGAGTCTTAGTTTGGTTGTGG
>CAYFUV010000189.1:0-2163 GCA_964346435.1 uncultured Candidatus Bathyarchaeia archaeon
GCTGATTAGACTTTAATTAGTCTCAATTAGGCGATTTAGATGTCTGGAGAAACAATTGAGAAAATTATTCCGATAGTCAACATGGATTGCGCATCATGTGCAAAGACTATTGAGAAAGAGCTAAAGAAGATTCCAAGGATTGAAGATATCAAAGTAGATATACCATCAAAAAAAGCAAAGATCAGTTATGATCCAGTGGCGGTGGATATTCCTCAAATTGAAAGGAAGATCGAGAAAATTGGATACAGAATTGGATATAAAAAAATTGGGAGGCAATTCAGCAGTAAAGGTTCACATTAATCTAGGTAAGAAAATAAACAGCTTACAAATCATGTATGACTTAGCTCAGACAATGAAGGTTTTAAGCGATGAAAAAAACTTGAATCCTTTTTGAAAGAGGTCGATTATATAATTGAAAAATAAAGGTAAATCTACATACCTTAGATTGAATAGAAAAATCGATTTAGAATCCCTTTTAGAAGAAAATCGGGACTTGGTATATGAGCGCATAGCAAAGAAAGAAGATAGTGTTTTCGATAACATGATGTATTCCTTACACCATCGTACGCAGATGTTGAACAATCTCAGAGCATACAAGACCCTTAAAAGAAACACTATCTTTTCTGTCGATGCAAATTTTGTAATGCCCAGTTATCCTGATTATAACCATCGTCAATGGTATTGGGACTCTTGCTTCCATGCTATAATTTTAGCGAAAAAGAATCCGAAGTTAGCTAAGTCTGAGATAAAGCTTTTGTTCAAAAATCAATCCAAATCCGGATTCATACCTCACATGAACTACTTCGATAAAAAAGGACAAAAAGTGCCCTCCAAGTTTAAGGATTATCTGAAAACTTTCTGGTCGCATAAGACACATTCCGATATCACTCAACCACCTTTATTGGCAATGACTGTTACTAGAATTTATGAGGCGACTAAAGACAAAAGATTCCTTAATGAATTGATGCCAAGAATGATATCACATTACAACTGGTTTCATAATTTTAGATCGGACAAAAATGGATTGATTTCTATAATTCATCCTTGGGAATCTGGATGGGACAATTCTCAGAGATGGGACGAGTTGTTGGGAATAAAAAAAGGCGAATATGAAGAAATCAATAAAGGAAAGATGTTTTTGTTTAAAGAATACCAGAAAATGAAATGGGATAATGAGAAGATTTTGAAGTCTAATTTATTTGCGGTGCAGTCCATTGATTTCAATTGTTTGTATTCTCATAATCTGAGAGTTTTATCCAGACTTTGCAAGATTAAGAAGGATTTTGACAATATGGAGGTGTTTTTAAAAAGGGCCATGGAGGTTGAATTCGCCATTGAAAGAGTGATGAAACAGGATGATTATTATGTTGATTATTTGAAAAGTAAAGAGAATAAGTCCAAGATAAGGTCTGCAGCTATGTTTTTTGTTTTATTGGCTGATATCGATTTTGATGCTGATAGTCTTATTAAAAACCATTTGTTGAATGATAAGGAGTTCGCTACCAGATATCCTGTACCAACTGTTTCTATAGACACGCCTTTGATAAACCCAGATGAATATTGGCGTGGCAATACATGGATTAATATAAACTGGTTTATTGTTCAGGGATTGATAAGAAGAGGTTTTAAGACTATAGCCAGAAAGTTGATTAACCGGACACTCAGTCTGGTAAGGAAATCTGGTTTCAGAGAATATTACAATCCTTTCAATGGTAAAGGGTTGGGGGCAATAAATTTTGGATGGAGTACATTAAGTTTAGATTTATATGAATCGTACAATAAGATCTTAGCTTAACTTAGCGCGTGCGTTCTTTTATGGAAATAATGGCAGTAGCGCGAGATAAAAAAAATAAGCGTATGAAGAAAGAAGGTGATTTGGTTGAACAAGAAAGAAATCTTGCAATATGCCAAAGCGATCATAATGCTCTCCGGGATGTGGGCATTATTCAAAAGTATCGAATACATTTTCAATTTTTTTACCTAGCACGCGCTATGTCTGGATCGGGTTTGTTAAGGAGAGAATTGACGCCCCATAAGCTTCAATGGTCGTTAAACGCGAGTTTTATTGTTTTTTCATAATCTCTGTCTAAGTCTTTGAAACATTTGACAATTGGGACAGAAAGCGACTCCAGGCGAACCAGTTCCAGTTAGTATGTATCCACA
>CAYFUV010000190.1:0-3248 GCA_964346435.1 uncultured Candidatus Bathyarchaeia archaeon
GCAAGGTAGTCGGAGTTATACCGGGCGATTTCCTGCCAGTCGTATCGGAAGTGGCGTTTGATGCTGTCCCTTCTCTCCAGCTCAAGGTTCGTCTGCTTTACCTCCTCCAGCAGGGTGGAATAAACGCAATGCAACACTACCATTCCGCATCAAAGTTGCACTGTGAGACAGGCTCAGCTACTAGTATGAGGACGAGCAAGAAAAAATGAGTTATTACGATGACAACGGAACATTGATGCGGGATGATGGGAGGTTCCTGTGCCAGGCTTGCCTTGAATGTAAACCACTATCAGAACTATCCCAAAAGGATGCGCGGTATTGTACCTTCTGTCAGCCTATCATCGAGTATGAGTATTCCCTGCTATCTACTGGAAGCCACTCCAAAAGGTATAAACCGATGCCTCTGAAGCCAAAATCTATACCTATCGAAGCCCCGCCCATATATAAGTCCACAGGCGAAGAAAAAACGAAAAAGTCCACTCTAGAAGAAAAACCCGTTACAGTGGACAATTTCAGACCGAGGGGCAGGCCAAAGCACTATAAGAAAAGAGAACTGCCAGAAGAGTTAATAAAGCAACTGAATAGTCAGGGTATGGGCAGTAAGGCTATAGCTACCAGGGTCAGAGCCCAATATGGTATTAAGGTATCTTACAAGACTATTCAGCGAATATTATCAGGGGAAAGGAAAAGCAGGCCATTTATAGCCAAGAGCGATCTCATGGATTAGCCATAACGCAAGCTAATATTCTGGTTGGATGGTTTTTGAGTAATTCTCGTCTGGCTTGCGCAAATTGAGTGCGGATGCGATGTCAATATGAGAGAGGTGTAATGATATCAGCTAAGGAACAGGTTAGCGATGAAACAAGCCTGGTTACAGGGTATTCGATAATAAAAGCATACTTAGAACCTGAAGATGTCGAGTTAATGGAGCAAAAAGCCAGTAGTCTTCGTGATAGACTGCTTATCAGGTTGCTGTTTCGTCTCGGTTGCCGGGTTTCTGAGGCTCTTGCTCTTAAGGTGAGTGATATTGACTTTAATCAAGGAAGCATAAGAATACTCCATCTCAAAAGACGAATCCGAATGATGTGTCCCGATTGTAGAGGACAACTGGGTAAGATGCACCAATTCTGTCCGGTATGTGGTAAACATGTTGTGGACCTTATCAAACGGCAACAGGAGCATCGACGTATCAGAACTCTTCCCATTGATGATAACACGCTTACCTTGGTGAAAAGATATGTGATACAAAACCAATCATACACACACAATGGCGTGGATAATATCTTCAGGTTTAACAGGCATCGGGCATGGCAAATAGTCAGGGATTGTGCCCGGCAAGCTGGTTTACAAGGTTTGGTTAATCCAGAGACGGGAGAATTGAGAGGTGTTAGTCCTCACCGGCTCAGGGATGCTTTCGGTGTCCACGCTATGAAGACAAACGATTCAGGAGATGGGCTTCGATTACTACAGGAACATCTTGGTCACGCCAGTTTTAATACTACCGCAAAGTACCGAAAAATCGCTGGTGACGAACATCGAGAATGGTATAACCGTCTTTGGAATCGTGTATAGATTCTAGTTTAGGCGACACGATTCATGAGAATGTTCAATAAATGATCGTTTAATCATACCTTTTGGATTTAGTTAAATGTAGGAAGAAAATTCTGAAGGCTTATTAGGGACCACAATCTCTTGTATCTTTTTCCTATTCTATGGTTATCTTGCCTACCATTGATGGGTGGATCGTACAATAGTATTCCAGTTCGCCTGGCTGCTCAAAGATATATTGAAAAGTATCGCCAGGAGATAGATTGCCACTGTCGAACGAGTTATCACGTGCAGTAACGGTGTGAGCAACCGAGTCGTTGTTGTACCATATTACAATAGTTCCAACCGGTAAATTTGGGGCAGGTGCGGGTGGCGGAGCATTTGGTGGTAAGCTGCTTGGGTCAGGCGGTGGTGGTGGGAGGATGGCTGGATTGAAGGCAGATCCTTCAATCGCCACTTCGATCTGAAGAGGCATCGCTGGTTCTGGCTCTCCCGTTGTAGGCGCTAATGGCGTACCATTCTCCGGGATATAAGGTCCACTCCCCGCAAACTGTGAGCCAAGCACGCTACTTAATATACCAATTGTGTATTCGTCTTCACCGACGTAAAGTACAATCAATTTATCAGCTTTAAAAAAGTGTGGTGGTCCGACCCAAAAAGGCATAGACGTACCTATCGAACTACCATCAGGGGAAATTGTTTTTGCTTCGTTTTCGGCTGCATCAGCGTCACTATACTCAAAGACTTGAACATCATTGTTGTTAACTTTGATTACAAGTCCCTTTACGGAGAAGAAAGGTTGTTCTACCTCTCCCGCAGGATTTACGGTAGCTCCTGCAGCGCGCAGGTTATCTACTAAGCTTGTATAATCCGTGACTGGTCCACCTTGTGGTGGAACTGGAGCAGGTGTTGGGGTCGGGGTGGGCGCAGCACAAGCGGTGGCGATTAAACCAACGATAATTAATAGTCCAAGCATACTTGGCCATATTCTCTTTTTCATCTATTTATATCCTCATCTCACTTATTACCTAAATTTTACTAATAATCAAACGCCGACGTATATGATTTAAGTCACATTAGTAAAAACGAACGATTCTGTACCTGAGTCGAACAAAACAGACTTTCGTTCAACTGATCACGGAACAGGCTACTACTTGGAGAATATTTGATAAATGACTGAAAAACCGGTAATGAACCGAAAAGGGATTAATGATAGCGGGCTTTGCGTTGAAGTTTGCACTTGCCAGGCTCTAATTCTTTTGTGAAATTCGGTCATTATAAGGAGTAAGAGCGGACGCTTCCTTCATATTCATCCGGACATTGCCGGTATATATTCATACCTGAGACAGAATTTCATCGATCTCCTCTTTTGTAAGCTTCACGTGCTCACCTTCCGCCAGTGATGCTTCAAAATCGCTGTGAATGTTGAAGTCAAAAGTGATGTCTCCATCAGCAGGTATTCTTTGCCCAACGAATGGTTTGGTAGCTGGCCTAATGACTACATCCGGGTTATAGTCCCAAGTTATGTCATGTTGCCACTCCGGATGTGCACACAAGAAAATCAGTTTACCTCGATAGCCCGACGGTACACGAAAAACATTGGGTATAACCCAGTCGATTTTCAGGCCTAATTCCTCAAGAGCTTCCACAGCGTACATTTTCAGAATTCCGGGATCAAAATTGATTTCCAGGTTGCAATG
>CAYFUV010000191.1:0-4372 GCA_964346435.1 uncultured Candidatus Bathyarchaeia archaeon
AAAATATCATATGCTTCCCATCGCATTTTCCAAAATTCGCCCAAATCCTCTACTGAAGTAAGCCATACTCCATTTTTTCCCAGCGAGTAATCTAACAGATTCTTTCCGATAATCGATGCTTCATCATTGTAGAGATGATTGAAGAATAGCGCAACACCGCCGATCTCGTATAGAATATCTATTTTTGTCTTAAGATTAGACTCTAAATTTGAAGGAGGTTCTAATGGTATATACTCAAGCGTCTCAGGAATATTGATAATATGAGATTTAAGTTTTCGTGGATCCTTTGATAATTCAAATTGATGAAAGAAGGGTGTATTCAAATCATGAGTTGTATACTCGAAACCCAAATTTGCGAGAGCTAAGTAAGTATCATAATTCGCTTTGTAGTGAGGAGCTTCGAAGGTTTTTATTTCAAGCCCAAGCGATTCATAAATATCCATCTTCCCAAGCTCAATAAGCCTCTCTTGTTCAGTTATCGACAAATATTGGCCGCTTCGCTCATCATAAAGTTCGCTGGCTATACCCGATCTCGATAATCCGCGTTGATGCGTGTAACCATGTTGTATGATCTTGCCGCCCCTCTCAATGGTTTCGATGAGCCATTGCCTCAAGTAATTAGCCGATGCGGAATTCAAAGGTATAATCGCGCTTTGGTTAGGATCAACGTATAAAGGTATCAGCGAAACGGAAAGTGGAGTTCCTTTAGAGGAGTAATAATCTAGGTAATCATTGGCTCTTGCCAGCCATTTCTCGTCGGTGTGAATTGGAGTCACATCTTCAATTCTGCATACGAATGCCATCCGCATATTCCTAGGATAAGGATGCAAGGTTACTGAAAAATCGTCGAATACACAATCGACTAGCGCATTATAAAGTTCGTGTGTACGCATCCAAGGAGATTTGCCATCTGCCTTCCACCAGCCAAGAACCTCATAGGAGAATAAATAGGATTTCCCTGTAGAATCGCTCTTTTGGTAGAATGTTTCAGCTGGAAAAATTTTTTTTCCATTACTATCAACAAAATAAGCAATCGCTGATCCGTCCACCAATTCGACCTGCGTAATTTCTTCTGCGAAAATTTTAGTGCGAGTTTGCCCATTGTCTACGAACGATATATTGAACTCTTCAGCTTTTCCTTTCCTCATATGCCTAATGCCAAATATTTCTTCAAGTACTTCGCTGCTAAAGCCTCCAATTCCACTACCAACCCAAATAATATCCACGCCAGAATTCATAGCATCCACGATTGGCCTTTCAAGCAGATTGCCTAGTTCTATCTTTGTACCAATAATTATCGCTAATCCATAAGATTTGAGATTTAGATTTGTTAAGTCACTCTCGTTAAACACTCGATAAATTAGCCCGATATGCTCAACCATATCTATTATATTATCTGGCTCATGGGTAGCCGCAAATTCTGAAAAAATTAGGGCTACGCCATGGGGCTGAACAACTGCTGTTTGTTTTGACTGGCAGTTGACAAAGGATGATATGATTAAAACTAGCAACAGACCTATTGATGAATACCTAAATAGCAAAGCAAAGACCCCTCTCTTTTGAATTTAGTAAGCTAACGCCGATTCTTTCCACCAATTTAATTGCTACGTCCCTTTTTCAGGCGATCTTTGTGTTCTATTCCAATATGGTTTATCCCCACTGATAGTGTGGATTATAGCTCTAATAGAGGCTACAATCCAATGATAAGTATAGGCATTTGCAGCGAAAAGCAAGGGTACCATATGTCTCAGAGGATATTCTTTTCTAGAAGTCCATAGACCAAAGCCCATCAATGGGAAGAAGCTAATAGCGTTTGCAATCATAAAGTATGCGGGAAATGGATTAGTAGTTGAGATCATTCCCGAAAGGCTCAGAACTGAAATTACCCAACATAACAGGATAGCAAGCGGAACAACTGGGCATGATAGATAATAGGCTAAATCGATCCTTCTTAGGGTCCCTTTTCCAAAACGTAAAACTTGGAATGAGATCACATATCTCCTAAAAGCTTGCAATGCGCCCCAAGCCCATCTAGTTCTTTGTTTGTATAATGCCTTTAAAGTGTGAACACCCTGTTGATTGACTGTGGTACTCATGATGAAGTGGCTGTTCCAACCCTTCAATAATAGTCTCGTTCCCAAGTCTAGGTCTTCTGTCAAGGCATCTCTCCTCCAATATTCATTAGGAGAAATCGTTATCGATTCCAAAGCAGTAGCTCTAACGAATTGCCCATTACCGCCTAATGCAACAGCACCTCTAAAGATGTTACGTACAAATTGGGTCACTTTAGCAAAAGTTACGAACTCGATATCTTGCAGCCTAGCTAAAAGAGAATCATGTCTGTTGCTTATCCGAACTAACGCTTGAGACGCCCCAACTTTACTATCTTTAAATTGATAAGAAGTTTTCTTTAGCATATTCTTCTCAGGTTTTCCATCTGCGTCGAATACTCCTATTATCCAATCTTCTTTTTTACGTGTCGGGTAAAGCTCAAGTAGGTATTTGAAAGCTCTATTTAGAGCTGTACTTTTACCACGCCCCGCTTCTTCTTGCGGAACTTCAAGGATATTGACGTTAGAATATTTTTTTGCGAATTTATGGGCGATTTCACCAGTATTGTCTGTGCTACCATCGTTTACAACGAGAACTTCAAATTTATCTCTCGGATAATCTAATGCAATAATGTTTGATAGAGTCTCATTGATAACTTCCATTTCGTTACGACACGGAACAATTATGCTAAAATGGTGATCTTCAGACTCTTCTTCCTTTCTGAATTTTAATCTATCATATACGAGTATCACTGAGATAAGCATCAAATTGTAGATAGTGCAAAAAATGAAGAAATAAATTGTTAGCACCGAGGTATCAATTGTGATTCCTAATAAGGATAATTGCGATGTCAATATTATGGGACTTAATAAAGTTACAAAGAAAACGAGTAACGCAAGGCTGATCCCTACTAAGACATATCCAGCCATCTTGAATCATCTTCCCTTATAAGATAGTGGTGTTATTGATTGTCTTTGTAAAAAATCATCTCTATTTTCGAGATCATTTTGGAAAAATTCAGAGGTCAATTGAGCTATTCTGTTGCCTGCTAAGCCGTCTCCAAACGGAGAGTTTGGGGGCAAAGAAAGATCCCGATTGAGAGTTTCATCAATCGCATTAAATATTTCATTTTCGTCGAGACCAACTATTCTAGCGAAGCCATACTCACATGCCTCCGGTCTTTCAGTACGAAGTCTAGTAACAAGCACAGGCTTTCTAATTACTGGCACTGTGGCCTCTTCTTGAATTCCTCCAGAATCAGTAATTATCAGCTTACAATTCTTCATAAGCATCAAGAAGTCAAAGTAACCTTGCGGGGAAAGTAGCTGAACATTATTTGAGGAGTTAAGCTTATTCCACAAACCAAATTCTTTTGTACGCTTCAATGTTCTTGGATGAATTGGGAAGACTATGGGTATCGAGGAGCGTATGAATGAGTTGATAAGGTTTCGTAAAACAATTGGATTATCGACGTTTTCTTTTCTATGCGCTGTTGCTAAAGCATACTCTTCAAAATCTATGCAATTCATGACTCGGGAAATTTTTTCTGCGATTGGTATGTGTTTTATTATCGCATCAATAATAGTGTTCCCCGTAACATAAACTCTACCAGGAACGTCTTCTTCTAGAAGATTGAGTCTTGCTTTCATGGTAGGCGCAAAAAGAATTTCTGAAGCATGGTCGACCATTCTTCTATTATGTTCCTCTGGCATACGCCAATCGTAGCTCCTGAGGCCTGCCTCCACATGTTCCACAGGAATCCCATGCTTAAACGCTGTAATGGCTGCTGCGAGCATAGTGTTGGTATCGCCTTGAACGACCATCAGCATCGGACTATCTTTACATATTATTTTTTCTAATTGCATCATTATCGTGGCAGTCTGAGCCACAGGAGATTCTGCTCGAAGTCTAAGCGTTAAATCAGGCATAGGCAAACCCAGTTCTTGAAAGAACCTTAAGGACATATCATAATCATAGTGTTGTGCACTATGAAGTAAAGTGAAGTCGACGTTGTGTTTCTCAAATCCGTTAATCACTGGGTCTATCTTGATGATTTCGGGTCTAGTCCCCACAACTACTATAACACGATTCAAATTTTCAAATCCTTTCTGGAGCATTTGCCCCTAATAATCTCAATCACTCGACAGATTGACTTTTCATTTATGTAACACACAGCTAATATTTAAGAGTTGTTATGTAACACATAAAAACAGATATGAATTGCGCTAATCAATGAACTCGGAATTATATCCAGAATAAATAAACTAGAAAATTAAATAGAGAGTGTAAGGCTAGTCTATATTGTGAACAAATTTTGGTC
>CAYFUV010000192.1:0-1587 GCA_964346435.1 uncultured Candidatus Bathyarchaeia archaeon
TACATTCCGCCGATCATCCTAGAAGATTCTTAGCCTTTTCCAAAATCCCAAGATACCTGTCCAGAAGATCGGCCTTTTGTCTCTGCATTGAAATGTCATTCTCTACTCTTATCTCTGATGCCAACAACGCGATCTTTTCTTCAATAAGAGATATAGCTGATGCCAGAACTGCCGATCTTCGTGCTGGTGGAACTACCTTGTCTTGTTCTGCCTTTGGCTTAATGCTTGCTGCTGTTGTTGTATTTACCTCATTGCCACAATTGATGCAAGTAATCTTGTCTCTAAAGCGCACTTGGACTCCGCTACACTTAGAGCATGGGTCGCTAGTAAGTGTTCCTCCGTTTGCTAGAAGAGATGCTCCAGTCTTGATTCTATTGGCAGTATCTTCAGATGAAGCCATGCTTTAATATTTGATCCTGACAAATTTTTTCTTTATGCTTGAGTCCCCTTTTGACTTATTCTAATTGGGTCAGGAGACAGGTGGCCAATTGTATCTGCAAGGTGCATCCATAACTTTGTCACTTTAGTTAGGCAATGGCATCATACATTGTTAAAGTAATCAAAGAAAAGCTGGGCAGAAAGCCAGCCTTGTTGTAATTCCTTTACGCCCAGGCAGAATATTTCAATGACTTTATTGCGATTTTTAGGATTCGCTTTTGTTCCGTGTATAGAAAAAAGGTGAGAAAATGCAGGCAAGGGAATATGTAGCGAGGAATGTGTAATTATTTTGCATACGGCAATTGGTCATAACGTATCTGCGGTACATTCATCTCAGGTAATCAGACCATATAGTCGTATGCTCTTTGCTCTGAAAGGTGTTTGAAAAAGATTTTGATCAGATTTGCAATGATTTATTCTTGCTGCTAATCGCTGTATCATCTTTTTCTATAACCTCAAGAGTTAGTGTAGCCCTAACTTCTTTACGAGTTCGTATTTCCGACTCTGCGTTATCAAGATCTCTCCTTGAGTCTGCTTCAACCTCTACGACTATATCATAGATCATGCTCTCCTCATCACCGCCGTCAACAACTGTATACACACCAGAAACAGCGGGATGTCTTTCGATAGCATCTTTAACTACTTCCTTTACATCCTCATCCACCTCTAGCAATATGAATGACTTAGTCATAAGGTTGGGAAGCCGTCCTTTTCACTGTGTATACTGTATTTGTTAATATAGTATTTATCTATAAAAAGGAAAACCCTGGCATGCTCTGTTGCATTCTATTATTGTTGTTTTGCCGAGTGTACTTTTCATTTTGAACAGCAAGGAAGACCACGAAACAATAAAAATATAATCTATTCAGGGAATGACAGAAGAGAGAGACACTATTGATTCCAATCTTCTCTTGTATCACTTACGTCAATCATGATCATGATGAAAGGATTAAAATGAGTATTTGCAGATTTTGGGATGATCGATTATGGATGCAATGAATAAATTAAAAAATTCTTATATTTTTAATTAATAAAAGATTTATTAATATGACTTGTGAAAAATGCCTACCCGATGGCGGTTATCTGTAAAAAGTGCGGTCTTCCTGACGATTTGTGCGCTTGCGGAGAATTGGATAAGGAAGAGGCACG
>CAYFUV010000193.1:0-2097 GCA_964346435.1 uncultured Candidatus Bathyarchaeia archaeon
AATAAACATTAAATTGGGATAAGCCCCACTAAATAGTGTAGATTTAATGTCCGAACTTGATGTGCCAGAGAACTGTCCGAACTGTGGATTCCGCGACTGGGTGACTAGTGCTCCTTTAATATTGCTACTTTTGGGACGGCATATAGGAGACCAAGAAGACGTTCCTCAACATGTTGATACAGATAAATTAACATCGGTTGCAATGTACAAGTGTAGAAAATGTGGATTCATTGAATTATTTTCAAAACCCATAAGAAAAAGAATTCAAAGAGAGTAATAATTAAGCGGTTATGCGCCCCATCCTCCTTTGAATTAAACTAAAAGGGAGAACCCTACATTTACCCTAATCCAGGTTCTCGAAAAGTAACATGGGAGAACCGGTCTCTTTAGCCATTTCTAAGATTATTGAGGCCGATCTCCCAAATAAACCATGAAACCATCTTAAATCACATGAATACGCTGAAATATCGACATATAACTCGAAAATGAATTATTACCATTTTACACACAATTATTGAATTCGCCCGCGCGCGATTAACTCTGCATAATATTGTGCACGTACGAAAGGAGTTATATATCAAAAACTTTTTTCAGGTGATAGAAATGAAAGAATCAAAAAAGAATGATTCCTTGCAAATATCCCCATCCGAGGTAAAAATGGAGGTTTATAGACATTATCAAGAATTGGCTCGGAATGAAGATCGCCTTTTCAACGAAAGACTGATGCTTATGTTGGTAGGGCATTCTATTTTATTTACTGGTTATCTTATGAGCTTTGAATCCCTTGATTTGTTCATAATTAGGGTTACACTCTCCATTATCGGCATTTTTCTTTCAGTTCTCAACAGCCTATTTTTGGCTTACCCTGCTAAGAAAGCCTGGGAGATATGGATGAGTAAGTTGGAGGAAATAGAAGAAAATATTAAAGAACCTGGGTTGACCATGCCATATGAAGTGAGAAAAGAATTTGGAAACTGGGGGAAATTTCCTTGGATAGTAGGTTTTTGGCTCCTTCCCTCACTCTTTTTCATCCTTTGGGTTGTTTCCTTGATTTTTGGTAGTTAATGCTCTCACGCCTGGTCGCGCGGCTACAGACGCGCGCGCTCACGGATTAGTCCATATTTCATAGGTTTGTTTGTGATCTCTCGGCGCGTCGGGGCGGATTCATCAGAAAAAGATTGGTGTGCCTACTTTTCGAGGGCTTGAATGGGGTGCATCACCGATTAAAGGTTACGTGCGCGCGAAATACCAAGTTTTTAAGCTTAAAATAGACTTATTTCCGCGAGCGCAAATTTGGAATTTTCATAGAGTTTTAATACTAAGGAAGCGCGCATCAAAGATACTTATAATTGTCCTTAATGTGATAATGTATTGCCTATGCTTGGGAAAGACTATGGCTTAGTGATTACAGGAGATCGTATAATACTCCGTCCACCTATTGAAAAAGATAAAGAAACCAGATTAAGTTATGGAAGAGATCCAGAATATCGTAAAATGGTTGGTGGAGATCCGCGAACAAATCCTGAATTAACTTGGAATGAGGTAGAAAAATGGTATGACCAAGTGAAAAAACACCCCTTTTATTGGATTATCGAGTATCAAGGCAAATGCATAGGAACAGCAAAACTATATTCTGTAGATGAGCAGAATCGTAGAGCTGGTTATGCTATAGGAATATTTGATAAACAGTATTGGGAAAAAGGTTTAGGAACAGAGGTAACCCAATTAGTTCTCAAGTATGCATTTGAAAAGTTAAACTTACACCGTATTGACTTGAAAGTTCTATCTTTTAATCACCGCGCTATTGCTTGTTACGAGAAATGTGGCTTTGTAAAGGAAGGAATTGAACGAGAAGGTAGTCTTATCGGTGGAGAATGGTGTAGTGACATTATTTTTTCTATATTAGAGCAAGAATATCATACAATAAAAGAATAGTTTACTCATGCACACGCAATGGATATCAGGGATTTAAATCGCGCGAAATACCAAGTTTTTAAGCCCCAAAACGGGCTTATTTAACCTCGAATTACAATTAAAGACTTGTATATATAGTGCGTGTGCGCGATTTCTTTGTTTTACTTACTCTGTTCTTTTAAA
>CAYFUV010000194.1:0-2694 GCA_964346435.1 uncultured Candidatus Bathyarchaeia archaeon
CGCTCTAGAATTTCTAGCTAAAAAAGGCGAAAATTCAATGCCGATTGAGATTCTTACCAGAGAGGATGTGGAAAAAATTATCGATGAGAAGCTGAGAAAGCTTCTGGACGACTTAGAGATTAAAAGAAAAATAATTGAGCTTGAATCCTCTATTGTTGATCTCAGAGGCAAGATTTCTAACATTCCAATAGCGAAATCTGGAGTTATCGATTCTAAGCTGACACCTAAGACTTTATTGAGCGAACTAGGTGCGAGATCAGCACTTTTAGAGATGATCGTTGGGAAGGATTCTATAATTCTGAAGCCAAAAAATTACTTAAAAACACTTGATTTTAATGCAGTCAACGATATCGTTGAAAAGCATGGTGGATTCTGGTATTCGTTAAAGAGATACTTTATCATCCGAAAGAGAATTCCTAAAAGACCTATCCTAGAGTGAACAAAATTTTGCATGCGCTCCTTGCATATGATAGTAGTGCGTGCGCTAAAATTAACAGCTAAGAAACCAAGGGGGTGAAAATCGATAAAACTATGCCCTTTTATTGGAAAACCGTGTGCGATGCGTCTGTGTGAATTATGGTTCGAAGAAAACGATCATGCGGCTTGTTCTTTTTGGATAATATCTAAGAATTTATCATCAATTAATCAGAACTACCCAACAAAATTCTTTTTAAAAGATTTACTAAAACAGAAATAATTTATTTCCTACCGTGTCTCCTTACTGTCTCTATTATCCCATTCCAAATTATTTCGATATAGTAGCTTTGTGTACGCACTATTCTATTTACCCTTTTTAAAAAAAAGCCAATTCTTCGGATCTACTTTTGGTTTAAATTTTATTAGGCAATAAGGCCCCCTTAATTTCTCTCCTTCTATATTGAATATGATTTTGGTATCAGTTACTTCGATTGGATTATGGGTCCCCTTATCCCATATTTCTACTTCTCCAGCTCCATATTCCCCTTCTGGAATCCTTCCCTCAAAATTGGCATATTCAATTGGGTGGTCTTCCGTCTGAACCGCCAACCTTTTGATTTTCTGTTCTAATGGAGGCCCTTTTGGCAATGCCCAACTTCTAAGCACTCCTTCAATTTCGAGTCGCAGGTCATAATGAAGATGAGTCGCATCATGCTTTTGAATAACGTAGATACCTCCTTCTTTTATTGAGGGCTTTATTGCACCCTTTGGCTCATCAGTTCTGCTAAATTCTCTTTTGGAGCGATACTCTTCGAGGCTCATCTTTCCAATACCACACTATTTTATCTTCATTTTTCTTTTTTCAACCTGATCCACCAGTCAGGAACTCTAGCGTTATCGGCAGAATCCCAATAATCGTACGGCTTTATGTCTAGGATTGGGGTTCCGTCAAATGCATCCAATCCACGAATAGTTAGAATTTTGCCTTCTACTTTCAAAATCTCAACTAGAGAGAGCCCAATTGGGTTTGGACGATGTGATGTTCGAGTAGCAAAAACGCCAAGTAAAGGCATATCTTCCCTGCCTCTCGGATGGACTTTCATTATCCTTTTTTCTTTTTTCGAAATCTTCTGCATGAAGAAAATTACAAATAAATGAGAGAAACCTTCAATTCCATCCAAGGCCTCAAGCAGATCCTCATTAAGAATGATCTCCGAAATATGACTTTTATCTCTGACTTCTTTTCCAATCGCCTCAGTTTTGACAAATCCAATGGGTTCCAATTCAATTTTTTTTAAGCTCATTCTTTATACACATCACAATTATGGTTGTGAAATATCTCGATAGCGTTCAATTATATTCATGATATTTTGAATAATAATATGAGCAGAATGTCCATTTTTTCAGCATTTTCAGTATTATAGAATTAATGAAATGATCTCATCCAAAAAACGCAACGTCCCGATTATAGGTGAGATAATCGCAATTGTGTAAACTTGAATCCATGAATTTTCTTTAATTAATTTAGCAACTTGTGGGCTAAACGAATAATAAAATGCATTAAGCCCTCTTACAGATTCTTCCCCTACTATTTTGGGCAGGGTTTCATCTCTAAAGTGTCTCAAGAAATATACCTCGGATTCAAGAGGCGATCCTTGAAGAACTGTAAAAATGAAGCAAAGCCGCTCTTCCTTACTTTCAGTTACAGGTCCTTCACTTTCGGTGATGTATGAATACTCAAAAGTAGAGGTAATCATGACCTGCCTTTCAAATAATATGTCTCGGTTTACAAATACCAATTCATAGGAATATCCTGGAGCTAAATCCAGTACTCCTTCTAGGCCTGATGTTTCGGTAGCCATACTCACGGTTCCGTCATCTCGTCTTACTACGAATCCAATTGTTTGGGGTACTCCTAAAATTGGCTCGACGCTGAAACCTCCAGACAGTTTCGCGTCTTTTATTGTCATATTATCGGGATCGCTTGGAATAGTAAAGTTGAACTCTGCCGCTGAATTCTTATCTACAAGAAGCGTCACACCCTTTTTTAAAAAAATATTGCCGTCATTAACTACTGATCGCGTATCTCCATCCGTCGCGTGAACAACAGAATTGGCTGAGAACAAAATTCCTAAGACGATGATGAAGGCATAAATTTTCATAATAGGGATGTGCCTAGGATTATTCATAACTTAATATAAATATCGAAAGCGATTTAAAAATAGTGTAAAAACGTTTGTGCCATTCTATTTACAGCCACAATCATCATTATCAGAT
>CAYFUV010000195.1:0-34337 GCA_964346435.1 uncultured Candidatus Bathyarchaeia archaeon
TGTGGATACATACTAACTGGAACTGGTTCGCCTGGAGTCGCTTTCTGTCCCAATTGTCAAATGTTTCAAAGACTTAGACAGAGATTATGAAAAAACAATAAAACTCGCGTTTAACGACCCTTGAAGCTTATGGGGCGTCAATTCTCTCCTTAACAAACCCGATCCAGACATAGCGCGTGCTAGGTAAAAAAATTGAAAATGTATTCGATACTTTTGAATAATGCCCACATCCCAGAGAGCATTATGATCGCTTTAGCATATTGTAAGACTTCTTTCTTGTTCAACCAAATCACCTTCTTTCTTCAAACGCTTATTTTTTTTCTCTCGCATTACGCCCATTATGCCTAGATTATTCCCCAAACTATGTTTTTGAGGCGCATAAGGGTCGATATCGAAAATCACTGCATCGTAGGATTTTCCGACATCTTTTATAACATTTATACACGCGACGAATAGCATAACCATCCCTAATAAGAAGACACCCATTATTGCTAACGATAATTTTGTTTTTGTCAATTGCTCTATGAGTAATAGAAGTGATGATGTAATCGAAGTGAAAATGACTATGAACATAAATTTTAAAGAGTCCTTTAGTAATTGACCTCTTCCAACCAGAATCGAAATTTGCTCCTGAAGATTTTGTAATCTATTCTCATTCCAGATTTTTTCAGATTTTGAAGTCCTTTTAATCAAAATCTTCTTTATCAAATTCCGCCTTTCACAATTTATTCTCCTTATCCTATCTACAATCCTTCCATATCTTGTCTGAGTTACGAGAATGAAAAGGCCAATAGCGCTAATCATTAATACTGGAACCAAGACTCTTTGAAACATGCTTACCACATCTATTGATTCTATAAAGAGCCTAATTTCACTCATCCATTACACCTCAGAAAAGGGCACATTCCTAGTGCGAATTGCGCATGAAAAAAATATTGGACGGATAGATGCGTTGCGCCCATCTTACATTTCCTTTTCTCTAATTTTTAATCGACATAATATAAAAGTGTTTCTGTGTGTAACACAATTACACAATACATTCTAGTCAATTTATATAAAAGCTGAATAGAACGAGATGCCTAGTATATTCAATAAAGCTTGTTCATCCAAGCAAGCTTCAAAATCTAGTAGAGTTTTTTTCAATGGTTAATTTAGAAAACGAAGTGAGAGAGATCTTAAGAAATAATTATTGGTTAGTTTTGTCAACTGCTGATGAAAAAAACAACCACAAAGCTCAGTTGTAGTTTATCAAAGTGATGGTTATGTGATTTATTCTCTTACCGGCGAGAACACCTTAAAAGTGAAGAATATTAGAAATAATAACAAAGTGGCAGTGACAATTCCTTTTTGGAAGAATTTATTGCATAAATTTATTCCAGCACCCCCGGCAGAAATGCACTTCAGGGGAGAAGCTGAGATCATTCCTTATGGGAATGAAGAGGCGAAATTGATCTATAAGAAGTTCTTAAAATATGAGCTGAATGCTGAACTTAAGCAAAAAAGTGTTTGGAACAAGATTAACCCATCATCAAAAGTCGTTACCTATGGCGTCGGCGTTAGATTATTGGACATGAAAAAACCTGAGAAAGCTCAGAAAATCATAAAATTAGAATGATTAGCGCGTGCGATAATTTAAAACCTATACATTTATACACATTTAAAAAAAAAGGTAAATAGATGTCTAAGTATCAGGTCGAGCCAATGTCCATAGAAGATCGGGACAAGTTGATGAAGAAATATGAAGATCGTTTCCTATACGAGGAGAAAGCGGATATTCATGGCTGTTGCATAGAACTTAGGACTGACCTTAAGAGTGTAAAGGAACTTTGGGAAGATAATTTCTATCCAATGTCTGAGCATATTCAATCTCACGGAAGACTTATAGTTACTAAAGAAGAGAATGATAGACTCAGAGTTTTGTATGACCGGCTTTCCAAGACGGTTTTTTTAATAAATGTTGATTATTATGGATGGATCAAGTCAATTGCTCTAAGCACTGCTGGCGATATTCTAGAGGATAATCAAGGAATTTTTTCGGTTCACGGAGCTTGCGTTGATCTGGAAGGAAGAGGAATCTGTTTAATCGCGCCTTCGGGGACTGGAAAGACGACGCATACTTATGGGCTACTTACTTTAAAAGGAAATCACGTCATATCTGATGACTGGTTTTTTGTTCGCCTTTCAAATGGTGATGTAACTGTCTTTGGATCTGAGAAGAACTTTTACATACGAGCAGACATTGCTGAAATTTGGGGCCAATATAAGAAGCTAGTAGAAAAAGCTGAGTTTGACTCAAAGGGAAGAGCCGTCGTAAATATTAGATGGATCGTGGGAAAGGAGAAGATAATTCCAATGGCTACTCTTAAAACTGCTATTTTATTGAAGCGAGATCCAAAAGATAAAACAGTTCTTAAGAAATTGTCTTCAAGCGAGGCTGTTCAATATATGGAAAGTGTGGATTTTTGCAATCCTCATCTATTAGTGAAAGATGCTCGAAAGAGCAACTTACGAAAACACTTTTTCAGGAAGTTCTTTAGAAATCTTGAGACGTATTCGATAAATACCACAGTTCCAGTAATCGAGGCTCATAAGATGATTAAAGAGGCCATTGGCAAGGATTAGAAATTTGTGCGGACGCACGAGGCGGTTTTTGTGCGAATTAAAGGAGAAATATGGAAATATTTTGGGGCAATATTATTTGTGACACTCCTTATTATCGCCATTGCCAGTTGGACACTATTTTTGTTTGGTGTCAATATCGAAGGAAAACAATGGTGTTTGGTTTCCTATGGCGATAAGAATGCACCACAAGACGTTTTACCTGAAAGGTTCATCACCGCACAGTTCTTAGATGGAAAAGTCAAAGGTTCCACTGGTTGTAACAATTATTTTGCAAGTTATAAAATCGATATGGGCACTATAAAGATTGGCGCAATATCTGTAACTGAGAAGTATTGTTTCCCTGACGATGTAATGCAACAAGAAAGAGTATTTCTTTCGGCGTTAGAATCGACTGAATCATTCAAAATTTGGAACGAAACACTCGAGATTAAATATCAAAACGGCACTTTAGTATTCACGGCTTGTTAATGTCGATTAAGGAGTCGATCAACTAAATAGCCAAATCAGCTCACGCTAATTCGATAATTTTGATATTGGGCCAAATATAGTAAATGATAAAGGTTTCTTCATACAATTTTGATTGTAATGGATGAAGGTGCTGTATAGATGAGAATTCAAACGAAGATCATATCCGAGGTTATTATCGCCGTGGCTCTTGCATATGTCTTGAATCTCATTGTCATATTCAGAATGCCCCAAGGCGGTTCGGTAACGGCGGTGAGCATGGTTCCAATTCTGTGGTTGGCTCTAAGAAGAGGAGTCAAGATAGGTGTTTTTGGAGGCATCATCTTTGGACTTGTGGACTTGTTTCCACAACCTTTCATAGTTCATCCTGCCCAGTTCTTACTCGACTATCCTCTTGCATTTGGTGCATTGGGTTTAGCTGGTTTATTCAAACACCATCCGATCTCAGGAGTTATCGCAGGCATATTTGGAAGATTCATTTGCCACTTCATTTCGGGAATAATATTCTTTGCTATGTATGTACCTGCAGGGATGCATCCTGCGGTATATTCCGCTCTATATAATGGCTCGTACATGTTTGTCGAACTGATTTTTAGCATTATAGTCATGTATATTCTTGTAAGAAGAGGCCTAATAGAGATGTATCTCTAAAATCAACCTTTGTTTCAAATTCGAACTTCGAAAGGTGATAGATTGTTCACGGTCAAAGAAATTGGCGATGCTATATTAGATGGCGATTTGAGCAATATTGAAGCCATAATCAAAAGAGCTTTGGATAAACATAGCCCAGATGAAATTATCAATAATGGCATAATAAAAGGAATGAGTGCTGTTGGAGAGAAATTTAAAAATGGCGAATATTTTTTACCAGAGGTCATGATCTCTGCTGAGACAGTGCATAAGGCTTTTGACATTCTAAAACCAATGCTTGAGAATTGCGATTATGAATCCAAAGGAGGCGTTGTATTCGGAACTGTAAAGGGAGATCTACACGATATAGGAAAAAATTTTGTAGCCATGATGTTGGTTGGAGCTGGATTCGAAGTAATCGATCTGGGCATAGATGTTCCAGCAGAAAGATTTGCAGATGCTATAGTTGAACATAATCCAAAACTCCTATGCATGTCTTCTTTGTTAACAACGACGATGCATGAGATGAAAGAAGTAATCACTTGGCTTGAAGAGAAGAAGTTAAGAGATAAAGTCAAAGTTATGGTTGGTGGCGCACCAGTCACTGAAGAATATGCGAGGGAGATTAGCGCCGATGGTTATGCTTCAAATGCAGCAGAAGCAGTTGAAAGAGCAAACGAACTTGCGAAATAAGGAATTAGGGCGATAATGTATTGGCGTTAACTTCAAGAGAAAGAGTCTTGAGAGCTTTAGAACATGAGGAGCCCGATAGAGTACCTATCGATATTGGAGGCTACATTAGCACGGTTAGAACGATTAAGGCCTATGAGAATCTAAAGGCGTATCTTGGATTTCCTGAGGGGAATTTTAAGACTTTCCATGCTGAACATATGTTCATAGATGATTTTATAGTTAAAAGATTTAATGCAGACATACTATATGTCAGGCCTAGACCATTAAGAGATAGATATAAAAGGTATCCAGGAAAAATTGTTGAAGACGAATGGGGAATAAAATTTCGTAAATCTGAGGACTCGTTATATTACGATCTTCATGAATCTCCATTAAAAGAATTATATAAAGAGAAGATCGAAGAATATAATTGGCCTGATCCTCACGATCCTGTTCGCTATGAGGGATTAGAGAAAGAAGCAAGAAGATTGCACGAAGAGACAGATTATTGTATAGCTTTAGATCATTTAACCCCGCTCTTTGGTGAGGGTTTATTGGAGAGAGCCTGGTATCTCCGGGGCTTTCAAGAATTCCTATTGGACATGATAAAACAGCCTGATTTTGTCAATTCGCTATTAGAGAAACTCCACCAAATACAAATCGCTTATTTTGGCGAAGTTTTAGATCGGGTCGGTGATTATGTTCAAATTGCAGAGGTAATGTCAGATTATGGAATGCAGGATAGAATGATCTTTTCTCCAAAATTCTATAGAAGATTCTTCAAACCTTTTGATGCTAAACTCATAGATTTCATCAAAAAGGAAGCGAACGTCAAAGTATTGTATCACACATGCGGTTCCTTATACCCCATCATACCAGACTATATTGAAAATGGAGTAGATATTCTAAATCCCATACAACCTCGTGCAAAAGACATGCAATCATCAAGGCTTAAAAAGGAGTTCGGAGACAGGCTTTGTTTCCATGGGGGTTTCGATATTCAGCAAATCCTTCCTTACGGAAACAAAGGTGAAGTGGTAGAAGAGGCAAAAAGAGTTCTAAAGGAACTGGCTCCAAGCGGCGGATATATTTTTGCACCGGCCCATTGCATTCAACCGGATGTTCCGCCTGAGAATGTCGTGACGATGTATGATGCGGCTTTTAAGTATGGAAGCTATCCAATTTCAGTCTAACACACGCTAGCTTGAATCTAAACCTAATTTATCAAAAGCAAGTTTTGTTCCTTCAATTGGTGTATCTCTTGTTATTACGAATATGATTACATTATTTGAACGCAAGCACACTTACGTGTGTGCTCTAAAGCAACAAAAAAGGTATTGAAGAATCAACTGGAAAAAGATGAGTTAAGCAGTGATTGGCAACAAGGTTTCTTTTGAGACTCTGAATAATAAAATAATATCTTGTCAAAAATGCCCAAGACTCGTAGAGTATCTTTCAGAAGTTTCCAAGGTCAAAGTTCGAAGATTTAAAAATTGGCAATATTGGGGGAAGCCTCTTCCAGGTCTAGGCGATCCTAATGCAAGATTACTAATAATAGGCCTAGCTCCAGCTGCACATGGAGGAAATAGAACTGGCAGAATGTTTACAGGGGATAGTTCAGGAGATTGGCTATTCAGGGCCTTATATGAGACAGGTTTCGCAAATCAACCAGAAAGTTATAGATTGAATGACGGATTAAAGCTAAAATCTGTTTATATTACAGCAGTTGCTCACTGCGCTCCACCCAAAAATAAACCATCGCCTGAAGAGATAAAGAATTGTTCTGAATATCTCTTAAATGAGATAGGTCTTCTAAATAAGGTCAAGATAACTTTAACCCTAGGCAGGATTGCTTTCGACACGACTATTTGCCATGTTTATCATATGAATTTGGGGCATAAACCTTCTTTTCGACACGGAGGTTTCTATAGACTCGATGATGGTCATATTCTTTTTACCTCATATCATCCTAGTAGACAAAACACTCAAACGGGCAGACTTACTTGGAAGATGTGGATAAGTGTTTTTGAAAGAATTAAAGAAATTTTGGGTTAATATAGAAAGCATCTAAAATTCAGGGGCGAGTTCCCAGATCCTTTTTACGTTTCAATTACCTTAGTGTGTATTTAGTTGGCCGTTAAGGTCAATTAAATATATTATAAAACAAATAAACGTCCTTTGTTGCATAATACTAAATTTGATCATATTGTTTAGTCGCGGGCGAGTATCAAGAAAAGAATGTATAGCTTCTGGGATTCTAATTCTATTAGCTATTGCTCAGTTATCGATTGTAAACGCAAGTGATACTGTGGATGTTTGGCCAGGGAATTATCATAAGGGCGCCAGATATGATTACAGGCTTGGGAAGGATTTCCCAACAGAAGACACCGTTAAACTGGATTACCCAAAAAGTACGATTCTCACAAACATTACTGGAGAACTGGTATTCAATGTAACTCTAACGACCTATAATTACACTAGCGAAACTCGTGTGAATAGCATAGTTAAAACAATTTCAATCTACGTTTCTCCAGAATTTATTATAAATAATAAAGTGGCTTCAATTTGGACAAGCTTCACAAACGATTATTCGAGAATTTCATTATCAACTGCTTCATATAGTGATCCAATCGCGCCAGGTTGGTCGATAATTAGAATTTCGAATCTTAATATTTCTAAGCCGCATTCGGGCTTCAATAACCAAACGGATGTAAGAAATAAAGTTTTTCTTGAAAATAGAACTCAATATATTCGAATTTTCAACGTAACCTCTCCTACTATCGCCGGGAGATACTTCTTCAAGGTCTTCATCACATTCAATGGATTGACGCATTCAATTGGTGCGAGTAATTTCCCAACACTGGTTGTAAAATCTGCCCTTAATCCAGCATATGTCTCGGGCGTGGTACGATATGGTGGTTCTTGCCATCCCAATTCCTCATACTTATATGGGCTACCTCTAGATTCTTCGTATAATAATGGCTATAGCGCACGCAGACTATTGCCGAATTGTACGGGAGGAAAAGTCTACGCGGAAGGGTTGACATCAGAGGGAAAGAAAGTTTTTGCAAAAGCATATTTTAATGCAACTGCTGGAGGTAGATTTACCATCTATGGTCTCGCGCCTGCCACTTACAATCTAACGATCAGTGCAGCGGGTTATCCTCCAAGGAAATTTCTGAATGCTGTCACCGTAGTTAGAGGCCAATCAATGGATAGCATGAGTTTCCATATAACTGATGGAGCAAACATTACCGGGACAGTCTACTCCAAACACGTAAAGGAGAAGATTCCTTGGGGGCACGTCTATAATCTAACTAACAACCAAGTAAATCGAACAATAAGAATAGACATTACAGATCTAAATGAGAAAATAATCGCAAGCTCTCCGTTAAGATTATATGATAAGCCTTTACTGAAATTTCTTCCCAGAGATACTCTCAATCCCTCAAGCAATAATTACAATTTTTCAATTATGAGAGAAGTTTCGTTCGACGGTCATATTCCACAAGATTATGCGAATTATACTTCAGGTATACCATCCGGAGATTATTACATTAAGGCCTTTGCCACAAACTATGTTCAGCTTGATCCTCTAGTTGTTCATACCACAAACAATACTTGCCATGTTAAAGCAGAAATGGATCTTCAAAGAACGAGCTATTTTGAAGTGACAGTTCATTTCAAGAATATTAAGGGCGACGCAAACGTGATGCCCATTTATACTAGAGGCTACTTGTATCTAGAGGTTTTAGATGAAACCGATGCGGTTGTGGGATTTAACATATCTCTTGTGCCAGCGGGCGTTAGTAAATTCACCATGCAAGTTAGAGGCGTAGACATCTGGAATAAATTAGCATTAGATGCAACGAAAAGGATAGCATGGGCGTTATCGCATGATCGAGGTCTCTTACCTGGAACTTATACTATTAACGCGCTATTTATGAATAGATCAATGGATTTCATAGCTATAAACGCACTGATAGTTGCTTCTCCGGAGGCTAGGATGGCCTATCCAACAACAACCACGCCGCTTGTACAAACCTTTACTCCCCAAACATTAGAGCTTACAAATAGGCAAACTCCTTTGTATTTTCAGCTCGAAGTTATCAAGGCTTCAATCGGATCTTTATGCAATAGCCCTGTGGAATTAAGTTATGATCTTGTCTTGGCAGGAGGTTTTAATATCACGTTATATTCAATCAATTGGCAGAATCCTCCGAATTATATAAATTGGGCCTATCCAGGTTCGAGAATTAGGGTAAATATTCAAACTACTGAAGGTGATCTAATAGATACGATCTATTCTTTACAGCCATTATCAGGTAGCAACGTTGACATCTCCACAATAGGAAAGGTAGGATTGAAATCTGGGGAATATATATTAAAGCTATACACCCCGGGATATATCGAGGACCAAACTGCCTCTCCAATTACTATTCAAGTAACGCTTGGAGCAATTAGTGATAAGCCCATCAATCTTCTAAAGGGCGCTATAGTTAATCTAACAATAACCTTTAAGACTGAACAACTGCCCGATCCCATCAACAATAAGTTGCTTTATGCCAGACCTATAAACAATATTGATGCAACGCCGGTTAGAATTGAGATGTTTGATGATCTCGGAGAGTTCGTTGCTGCGAATAGAACCTATGTTCGAAAAGGTAGTAACTATGTTGAAGCTTCTCTCTATGGTTTCGATTCATACCATGGCAATCCAAGAATCCTTTGGACAAATTTCCACGATACAACAGATGGCAATAGTAAATATGATTATGGTATAGATGAGGGGAAATTTCAAATAAGGGTGAATATTGCAGGATATCATCAAGCTGAACTTTTACAAATAATGATTGATTCTGGTGATGCGGACAACAAACCTAATGTTTCATTGATCACTAGTGTAGAAAGATTAGGATATCTATATGGCAACATAAGTTGGGTCAACTGGCAAAGAATATTGTTTCCATTATCTTGGGCTAGTATTACAGCTTACCATGGAAATGGATTCAAAGAGACGTATACCTTTTCATTAGACAGTTTCTACGAAATGTGGCTTGTTGCTGAGGAATATGATTTTGGAATTCATCATCCAGGTCTTGGAACCGAATATTTACGACACGGTCTTCATGTTACTTGGGGCTCTTCTAATCAAATTAATTTCCTCATGAATGAGAGAATTGATTCAGAAGTGGATAATACAATAGAGGAAATTCCTGAGTTCCGAGACATGATTCTAACTTTATTCCTATCAATAAGCGTATTGGTTTTACTTCTAAGATTTCGTTCTAAGGCGCTCATAATAAACTCTAAACCTAATTAGTGGACTATTTGATCATAACCAAAGACCGTGTCGAAAAGTCTCTCCTCTTTCCAAACCGAATTCCTTTGCCATTTTAACTGCTTCCTCATATTCATCAAAAGTTGGCCTTCTTTTCAATTCTTCATATTTGTACGCCTTATACATCGGCCTATATTGATCCATTATGTTGACATAAGTCTTTTTCGAAATCTTTTCTGCTATAAATCGCAAGACCTTTTTGCTATCCGCAGCATTGTTCGGCAGTATTAAATGTCTAATCAACAAACCTTTTTGGGCGATCCCATTTTCGATAATTAGATCGCCAACTTGACGGTGCATCTCCTTTACGGATTCCTTGCATCTGTCGAAATAATCTGGAGCATCAGAAAATTTTTTCGCGGTATCTGAAGAGCCATATTTGAAATCTGGCATATAGATATCAACGATACCATTGAGTAATCTTATAGTTTCAACATTTTCATAACCACCGCAATTCCAGACTATCGGCAAATTCAATCCTTTTGGTATAGCTTCTTTAATCGCCTTAACTAGTTGAGAGGTAAAATGTGTCGGAGTTACAAAGTTTATGTTGTGGCAACCTCGTTTTTGCAAGTAGATCATGTGATCAGCTACTTCTTCCTCACTAACCTTAGAGCCATGCCCAAGATGGCTTATATCATAATTCTGACAGTAAACACAAAGCAGATTGCAATTTGTCAAAAAAATCGTTCCTGAGCCCCCAGAGCCAACCAATGGTTCTTCTTCACCAAAATGAGAGCCGTAACTAGATATGACCAGTTCTTTCCCAGATTTGCAATAACCTTTTTCATCCTTTAATCGGTTTACCTTACATTTCCTAGGGCAGAGCTCGCAGCTTTCAAGCATACTATGCAGTTTATCTATTCTCTTATCAAGAATTCCCTTTCCATATGAGCTTAGATAAATTGGTTTCATCTGTTTTCATGATATTTTCTTTACCTTCATATTTCAATCTTGTAAATTAAAGTGCACCGATCGATACTAGTTTTTCATATTCAACTTCAGTCTTGATGAAAATTCCAATGTTACCAAGTCTAACATTTCTTAGCCCAGCATCTTTCGCAACATAATAAGCATCGATCATCTGTTGGAAGTTGGGTGAGTGCGCATCGGACAACTTATACTCAGGGAAGAATGCCAATATAGAAAAGGGCATATTCGAATCGACGCTGGCTAATATTTCGGCGATATTCCCAATTTGATCTTTCTCAACCCAATTAGGGATATATAAGGATAGAACTTCTATAACAAAATCTCTTTTGACTATCTCTAACGGCAATTTTAGGATCCATTCATTTGATGCCCCTGTCAACTTCTTATGAGTTCTTTCATCATAGGCTTTGATGTCAAGCCAATAGGAATCGATTCCCGCGTCTTTAAATAAATCTAGATTGTCTGGCGTGAGTCCATAACCATTGGTCTCGATTAGAACCCATAGATCTTTCCCCAAGTTTTTGATTTCCCGCACTGATCTTGCATAAAATTCTGGTTGGCAAACTAAATCCCCGCCAGTAAAAGAAATTATATTTCTAGCGGGTCCCCAAGTCCCATCTTCAAGCAGAGTCATCTGGTTGAGTTCAAGCTTTTTTGGGCAATATTCAGATCTTTCACCCTTCAGAATGCAAGAACCGCATACATGGCAGAGATCATGAGCATGCCAACTTGTTGAGCGTTCTCTAGGCTCTTTTATCATATTCTCTCTATTCGATTCTGCAAACTTCGAAGAAATCTTTGCTATATCTTTCGGTGACATCCACTGTCCTGAAGCATGTTGGGAAAAACGCCAAGAATGGCACTTAAGACAACTCCAATTACAACCGGATTGGTAGATCGATAAATAACATTCAGGTGCTTTATGAGCGTATGAATGAATAAGTCTATATGGCGTATCATCTTTCCATTCTAAAGTAACTTTACATGCCAGGTCCTTCTTATTGTCATAAAATGTTGCACAGCTTCCTCGGTCAAATCCTTGCTCAATTAGAAGACACCTGGATTTCATGAAGGATGGGCCTCTATAATTCTTAAATTCTCAGATTTCTTGAATAATCTCATGCTTGAACTAGAAAAAGTTATTTTCGGTAACTTATCTTTGCTTGGAATAAGCTACCAAGGCGAACAAAGAGATAGAGAATATAAAGAAAAATTTTCGAAGAAAGGTAAAATGAAAAATGTGATGAAAGCTGCCCTTCAGCACGGAATAAGATATTTTGCTGCTTCTTCTCATTATTTCAATGAACTAGCTCCAATTCATCTTCAAGCATTGAAAGACTTAGAGAAAGAAGAAGGGATAAAAGTTCCATTAATAGCGTGCCTAGGAATTCCGCTAGAATTCAGGGGAGAGAGAATAGACGATTTTAGAAGGTGGGCAACTCACTTAGAGCATGAATCAAGAAAATTTGGGAACGCCCTTGAAAAAAAATATCTAGAGGATCCTATTCTAAATTGCCGTTCTGGATGGAAAGAGGGGCTAAAAGCAGCTGAACCATATGATCGAAAAGAGCTTGAAACAGAACTTGAGATTGATTGGGAACAATGGGAAAATGCTATACAGAAATTTTCCGACCATGAAATTGCATGGTTTGAACCTGGCTCGGAAGTGGACTTTCTTGCCCTCTGTAGAATCGATTTGCTGGAAGAACTTCTCGAAAGAACTTATGAGATGGGATATAGAGTTTTATTAGGTTCGCATCACTTGGGGGCTTCAGTTCCTTTGCTTATAAATGAACGAGTAAAAAAATTTGATGGTTTTGTCACTCCAGTTAATAAACTTGGCATAATGATGTTTCCAACCCAAAGAGAAGTTGAAATTGCCATTAAGATAGCTAGAAAGGAGAAGAAATTAATATTCGGTGTGAAACCATTTGCGGGTGGTCGAATTGAACCTAGAATAGCATTGGAGCATGTATATCTCAAAGTAGGATTAGATTTCTGCATGATTGGAGCTGGTTCTATAGAGGAAGTGGAGGAGGACTTTCAAATTGCAAAAAATATTTTGGAAAAGCCAATCATGCGTTAAGGCATGAGAAGGTAAATCCCGCTCATTTCCCATATTGCGCCAAGTGCCAGAAGAATAATAACTATAACGTAAATTCTACCGGCGTCTTTCCATGCTTTTTTAAATGCAACCCATCTGCTCTTAACTTGATACCTATTTGGAAAGAATGAAGATAAACTAATATTTATTCCTGCAGCAGCAGAAAAGACATAGGCGCCCAGCTCAAGAATTAGTGTGCCAAGTCCAAGAATCGCCCATCCCAGACCTGCGGTTGCTTCAGGGCTCACTATTTCGGTGTATGTGAAGAGTGCTCCTATCATGAATCCCCGAAAACTACTCACTACCATAGATATTATTGCACCCAAAAGGGGAATTACGCCAGGTAAAGTGGTTGTAGCAAAGGCGCCACTTAATAGATTAATCGAGAATGTTATGGCGATTGCAAGCGCAAGATTTCCGCTCTGGAGAGCCTCTAAAATTGGAGCGAATATAGGACTGCCAGAAATATTCTCAAGTAATGATTCATTAAAATTCATGAAAAAGGGATTTTGACTTTTTGTCAATGTATATCCTATTAAATAAGATATTATATAGATAGTTGTCACTAAATATAGGAGATTTTTTATTTTTCTGCATGCTTCAAAGGATCGGTCTAAGATGTCTTTTATCTTTTGCATAATTGTATCGCCTTAGACCTCTGAATAATGTTCACTTATTATTAATATTTACCCGAGATCCATAGCGCGTGTTGTCATTCAGATTTTTTAACCACTTGCCTAATAACAAGCCCTATTATTCCAAAAATTCCCAATATTAATAAAATTGCCACTATTTGGCTTGGAAAGGCTTTCAAAAGGCCTTCATAAGCAGCATAGAAGAAGCTGGCCCCCATTAAAGCCCCGAGAATTATCGTCTTCATAGTCGTAGTAGCGTTGACATTCAATAGATAAGCAATCGCTATAGTCGGTTCCCAGCCGAAAAGGAATGTGCATATGGTTAGGCCTCCTCCCAAGCCAAGTTTCCCAGCTTTTTTAATGATAAATTTTGCACCAGGTTCATATTTTTTCCTTAACTTGACGAGATGGGGTTTGGCTCTAGGGTAATGCTCAATAGCTAGTAATATCCTCAAAGCGACATACGCAGTAAAGATATGAATTGGGACAACTAATAATATCGAGAGGAATGAAGGGAGTCCGATTCTAGACCCATAAGGTATCGATAATGCAAAGCCGCCCAAAAGAGATATTATGACGAAATGGGAGATTCTTGTCCTGAGAACCCCACCAATCACTAATCCGAAAAAGAAAGTTATGATCAGCGTCATTATCGGGCGTTTATTCATATATTTTTTAAGATATGTAATCTCTGTCGAGAATGTCTCATAGAATGCAAGTTTTGCATCTGCAAAATATCGAATGATGGGTGATTTTTTACGGCCAATATTCCTAATGGATTCTAAAGCGGGCAATCTTGGTTTCACGTATAACATTTCATCTATTAACAAACGATCTAATTTAATATTGTGCCCTCGGACGATAGTCTATATGCCATTATATAATTGCAACGATTAAAACTTAAATAATCATTATTGATATGGTGAAATCCCATGAATGATAGTATACAACTAGGCTTAACTTTCGAATTCAAATTTAAAGTGCCTGAAAATAAGACCGTGCCTTACCTTTTCCCCGAGGCGCCAGAATTACAACTAATGCCAAAAGTTTTAGCAACGGGTTTCATGTTGGGTCTCTTTGAATGGACTTGTGTTCAAGCTATTAATCCTCATATAGACTGGCCAAACGAACAGAGCGTAGGCATCGGATTCAATATAAATCATTTGGCCCCCACACCGCCAGGTCTGACAGTAACTGTTAAGGCAAGATTGGAGAAAGTAGAAGGGCGAAAACTTACTTTTCATATTATAGCCGACGATGGGATCGATAAGATTTCTGAGGGCACACATGAAAGAGCAATTATAGATCCGAAGAAATTCAATACCAAAATTGAGGCAAAAGCTCTACACTCAAGTAAGAATTAATCAGATTACGTGTTGGAGAGAAGAAGCAGTATTCGCTCAAATATTGGAGTATATTGAAAGTTGGAAAATGCTATTGAGACCTATGACCTTACAAAGAAGTTTAAGGAACTCATAGCGGTTGACCAACTCAACATAAAGATCAAATACGGGGAAATATTTGGCCTCCTTGGGCCAAACGGCGCAGGTAAAACAACAACAATCTCAATGCTCTGTACAATTTTGGGGCCAACCAAAGGGACCGCTATGGTTAATGGCTACGACATATTGGAAGAACCCAATAAAGTAAGGAAGTCTATTGGTATCGTATTTCAACAACCCAGTGTGGACGATATTCTTACAGGAAGGGAGAATCTACGTCTTCATGCGATGTGGTACGGCGTTCCAAAGAAGATACGAAATGAAAGAATCAATGAGGTCCTCAAGTTGGTAGGTCTAGAATCTAGACAGCATAGCCTAGTCAAAACTTACTCTGGAGGAATGAGGAGACGTTTAGAACTTGCTCGTGGACTTCTCCATCTTCCAAAGGTGTTATTTTTGGATGAACCGACCCTAGGGCTTGATCCACAAACTCGTGAACATATATGGGAGTATATCGAGAACTTGTCCGAAGAACGTGACATGACAATATTGATAACAACCCACTATATGGAGGAGGCCGACAGGCTTTGTGATAGGATCGCAATAATAGATAACGGCAAGATTATAGTCTTGGATACGCCTGAAAGCCTTAAGGAAGAGGTTGGTGGAGACATCGTATGTTTGAAGGCCGAAGCCTATAACGTTGACAAGTTTAAAGAGATAGATAGCATCTCTAGGATCGAGATGAAAGATAATCATATCGTCTTAACTGTTAGGAATGCGAGTGAAAATCTCCAGAAGATACTCGATACAGCTGGGAAAATTGACAGTGTAGAGATTAGACCAGCGAGTCTAAACGATGTTTTTCTGAAGTATACCGGTAAGGAGTTTAAGCCAGAGACTGGTGAAGGCGGTTTCGTACAAAGAATAATAAGGGAGAGAACATTGAGATGAGTCAAATCGAGGGGATCTACGCTCTCTGGTTAAGAGAGATCAAGGTGTTTACACGCGAAAGATCACGCATAGTGACTTCCATTTTTACGCCATTGCTTTGGATTTTTGTCTTTGGGGGCGGGCTAGGTTCTGCAGTGGATATCGGAGGCGTCAATTATCAAGTCTTTATTTATCCAGGCATTTTGGCCATGAGCGTTCTTTTCACTTCAGTATTTTTCGGCGTCTACATCGTATGGGATAGGAAGATCGATATATTAAAGGAGGTTCTCGTAGCCCCACTCTCGAGAACTTCAATCTTCATAGGCAAGGTTCTTGGAGGATGTACGGACTCAATGATTCAGGCCTTTACAATGCTGCTAATAAGTTTTGGAGTTGGGATATATCTGACTCCATTGACATTTCTACTTGCGATCATGGTTCTATTTCTTATGGCCCTAGGTCTTGTAAGTACTGGCTTGATAATTGGTTCATTAATGGAAAGCCCAGAAGGATTCAATATGATCATCAGCTTCCTCGTATTTCCCTTATTCTTCTTCAGTGGCGCACTCTTTCCTTTGGAAAAACTTCCATTCTGGATTTCTGTCATAACTTATATTGACCCAGTAACTTATGGTGTCGACGCTTTAAGAACTATCACTATTGGGGCTTCAAAATTCCCACTATACGTAGATATAGCAGTACTGGCAGGATTTGCAGTAATAATGTTCACAATTGGAACTTTCGCATTCGAGCGGATGAAGTAAGGATTTCAAGGAATGATATGATTGCACTAATCTATGATCTCTATCTACGCCCTCGCAAGATCAATGCAGTTCCTAAAGCCACAATCACAATCATCAATATAATTATAACAATTACAAAGGCGTACTCAGTAAATATCTCCAGGGACGGCGATGGAGTGGTAATTGGAGCAGTTGTAGTTGTGGGCTCAGGCTTAGTTGCTTCTCGAAAAATTAGGTTTACAACAGTTGATTTGGTTTTACCACCCCCAGAAGCGAAGATAGTCAATGCATACGTTTTAGGCGGGATTTCCTGAGTGGCTCTTACATGTAATGTAGACGTAAAGTCAGGTTTACCTTTAGAGGGTTCGAATGAGGTTTGGACTCCCCCAGGAAATCCTGAAACTGTCAGACTAACATCTGATTTGAAATCTCCTTTTCCTGTTATTGTTATTATATAGCTTGTTTGCTGGGGAGGTATAATTGTCTGTGATTCAGGCTCAGCCGATATCTCAAAATCAGGTTCAATTGGGCTCTTTATCGTCAACTTCACAGCTGTAGTTTTTGTTAATCCGCCACCAACTCCTTTTATATTCAGTATATGCGTTCCTTGTGCGATGTCAGGAGACGTATTAATTATCAAGTTTGAGGAAAAAGTTGGCTTTCCTTTGTTAGGATTGAAGGCAGATGTAGCACCCCCAGGGAGGTCTGAAATTGAAAGAATTACATCTGAAGGTGTGCCAGCTTGAAGACCAGCAGTCACCGTGAAAGATGCGGTATCTCCAGCTTTGATAGTAAGAGAGTCAGGCGAGGCAGTTAATTCAAAATCAAATGGCAAAGGTCTAGGGCCTACTGTAAAGGTCTGAGTAACTTGATTGTTAGCTCTATTAGGATCATTGTAAGCATATGGAGATGGATCAACGACCCAAATTATTGTATGAGTTCCTTCCGTGGCAATCCAAGGCGGCGTGGAGGAAACGATCGTAGTAAGACCCGCTGGCCCTTGATAGCTTAAAGTCCCTCCACTTATCGGAGTACCATCAAGCAATGCGATAACTTCCACGCTTTGTGGAAAAGGATTAGTTGAACTCAGGGCTGAAAGAATTACATTAAAGGTCACCGGATCCCCAGCCATGGGTGAAGGCGGTGATGAACTCGGATTGAAAAAAGCCCAATCGGTTTGTACACCTGGAGGAACGACATTCAGGACACTAGGAGTCGCAATGCTATCAAAGTATATAGTAATCGGATCTTTGGTGCTTAAGCTGAGTTTTATTCTCTCCCCATTTAATTCAGTCTCGGGAATGATTATAACATCCGGTATCTTAACATGCGTTATCGATGAGGCGGGTTCTAAGGGATAAGTCTTGTCAGATACTAGGAATGGTACGCCTTCTCCATTTGGTTGAACTGCAACATAGACGGTGATATTGATAATCGTAGCTACGGTTGCTTTGTAATATAGATGGAAGCTATGTCCTTTGGGTCCAGGGATTATTCCAAAATAAGACGGGGAATACCAATAGTACTCAATACCACTTGAGGTGGTCAAATTGGCCGGATCCGTTTGGGTAGAGACTACGAAATCCATAATCTTTCCTGGATCGGTATTAACTCCCAAGGCAGGGGAATCTTTGAGGTAGATATCCGGGGAAGCTTTAGCAACTGGCATACTTAAGTAAATAATGCTCAGTATTACCAATAATGATAAAATTGAGGCTTTAACTTTCAAAGCCATCATCAATATTTTATTAATCTATTTGCTGAGAATATAATTATTTCGAGGTTTATATAATGGCCTTCACTAACATGTATCAATTATCAAAAATATTAAGAATTTGAAAAATACAAACGTACTTTCATCATGATTTTCATATCAAAATTCATTCATACTCGAAGGCGATAGTAGTTTGGTTAAAGCTGTTGTAATGAATGCTCCCCTTTCAGACTTAGAGCTTCGTGATTTTCCAGAACCAAAGCTCGAGCCCGGGGCAATATTACTCAAAACAATCGCAAGCGAGGTCTGCGGTACTGATATTCATCTTTATCGAGGGCATCTTCCTGATGTGCCATATCCGATCATACCGGGCCACGTCAATGTTGGAGAAGTTGAAAAGATAAATGGCAATGTTCCAGACATAAATGGGAATACAATAAGATCTGGAGACATTGTCACATTTCTTGATGTCAATGAAACATGCAATAATTGCTGGTATTGTCTAGTTGCAAAGGCCTCAACAAGATGCCCACATAGAAAAGTCTATGGAATAACATATAGTTCGAAGGACCCACCGCACCTACTTGGGGGATGGGCTGAGAAGATCTATTTGAAGCCAAATGTGAAGGTGTTAAAAATCCCTAAAGATCTTAAGCCATTATCTTTTATGGCAGGTGGCTGTGCGCTTCCTACAGCAATTCACGCCATAGATCGCGCTGACATAAATTTTTGCGATACAGTAGCAATACAGGGTTGTGGTCCGGTTGGACTTTGGATCTCTATTTTAGCTAAATTATGCGGCGCACTAAAAACAGTTGTTCTCGGATCTCCTTCATTAAGGTTAAAAAAGGCGAAGCAACTTGGTGCGGACATCACGATCGATATCGATCAGTTTAACTCAGAAGAAAGGGTCGGCGAGGTTAAAGCATTCACTGAAGGAAGGGGGGCCGATGTGACAATTGAAGCTACCGGATCGCCGGACTCTTTACCCGAAGGACTTGAAATGACCAGAGATGTTGGTAAATATATAATCGTAGGACAATATACAGATGCTGGGAATGTGGGGATCAACCCGCATCGTCATATAAATAGGAAACATTTGGAGATAAGGGGCGTTTGGGGTTCAGATTTCAGTCATCTTTACAGGGCTGTCAAATTTCTATCTTTTTTCCAAAAGAGATACTCATTAAAGGAATTTATCACGAAAATTCGAAATCTTGACGAGGCTCAAAAAGCTTTGGAAGATGTAGAGAAACTTAGGACCGTTAAGACAATTATCACGCCTTGAAACTCATAGAGTATTCAATAGCGCACAATAATTTATGTTAAAATATGATACGTTCCTATAAGGATTAGAATCGCCCCCAGTGCACGGAATAAATAGGTAAGATTGGTGTTTTTTTCAGCTAGTAATTTTGGGCTAATTTGAGACAACAAGAATCCTATTGCAACGGTAAATACTCCTTGTGTTGCGATCAATGCTTCTGATAATGAAACAGAAAATTTTACTGCAAAGAACATAGATAAGAAGCTAGCATAGAAGAACATATTTCCCAAGATAGCATAGGGTAGCGTTGATTTCCAATGTTTTTTAATATCGATTCTTTCGTTCTTGTTTAGAATAAAAGGCATGAAAAACAAGAGCAGTGGAGCATTAAAGACATGATACCAACTGATAAAATTGAAATTGTCTATCTCTTGTAAAACAGGTTTGCTTGATATATTCATCAATGCCCATAGAATGGTCGAAGCGAAGAATAAGCGTAAGGCCTTATTCATATATAGATCTTTCAGTTTCATTTCTTCGCTCCAAGAAGTCATGATCGCACCAAAAACGATTAAAATGATCCAACCGATAACCCCATAGCCGTAAAACTCACCCAAGAAAATGAAGCTTAGAGGTACTATGAAAATAGGTCTCGTACTTAGTACGGGCATGCCAGTTGTAACATCTCCTAGAGTCAAAGCATAAATAAAGATCAGAGTCCCAAGAAAACCAGCAGTTGATGCAAAGATCATCAATACCCAAGATGAAGAAGAAGATGGTAAGGTAATTGGAGAAATAATCCAAGATATTATCGGAAGGGTAATTATATTAATTGCACTAAAGAAGTAGAACCAGGCAATAGCTCTCATGTGATTTGCGATAGCGTATTTATTTACTATATTTCGAAAGGCGAAAAAAAGCCCAGTTGCGATCGCTGCGATCATGAAAGGTTCCATTTCATCACTCGCATATTTGAACGATGTTTCAATGATCATTAGTATAGATTGTTTTTATTTATTTCTAATAACATTCATGATAGGAAAAATTAGATAAAAGAAACCGTATGGTGAACACAAAGGTCCAAAAATAATTTAACTTTTGGATATCAATATCAAAGTCATGACTTCGAGACTTTTCGCTCGAACGATAAATAACTAGGAGAAAGTAATTCTTTGAGCTATATCGCTTCGTGGAGTGGCGGAAAAGAGAGTTGCTTCGCGTGTCATAAGGCAATTCTCAATGGCTATAATATTTCTAATCTAGTAAATTTCATCTCCAAGGAATATAAACGAGTTAGCTTTCACGGAATCGAGGCTAAATTAATTCAATTACAATCAGAAGCAATAGGCATTCCCTTACTTCAAAAGGAAACGACATGGGACGGATATGAACAAGAATTTAAAGATGCTGTCAAAAGCCTTATCCCTAAGGATGTCAAAGGTATGGTTTTTGGCGATATATACTTACAGGAACATAAAGATTGGGTAGAGAGAGTCTGCAGCGAACTAGGGATCGAGGCAATTGAACCGCTATGGGGAAGAGATCCCAAAGGATTGTTGCTAGAATTCATAGATGCTGGATTCGAGGCCATTATTGTTAGTGCAAAATCTAGCCTAATTGAGCAGAAATGGATTGGACAGAAGGTAAATGGGATTTTTTTAGAATTTCTTAAAGAAAAAAACATAGATGCTTGTGGAGAAAACGGTGAGTATCATACTCTAGTTACTGATGGGCCATTTTTCAATAAAAAAATAAAAATTTCCAAGAGCAAACCAATTAAGAAAGGGGAATATTGGTTCCTGGATACGATAGAATATTCTTTATAGGCATTAGTTTTTTGCTAGACATTCCTATTGGATAACTTTACCATGTGATTATTATTTTAGCGTACGAGCTCACATTTTAAAACGAATTCTAAACTATCCTAATTTCGTCTAAGGATTCGTCTTTAATCGGCTTTATATGGATGTTTCCGTTTACTCCCTTACCCTTGAATGCAACATTAACCTTCATATCTTTACAATCTGAATATCTTGCAGTTATACCTGCAGCCCTTCTTACAGCAGCTTCAGTTTTTGGACCTTGAAGCAAAGTAATGGGGCTTCCGCACCCAATAGCTTCCAAAACATATTCATACTTGTCCTTAAGTAACAATAGTTGTTTATTCTCCTCCTCATTTCTGCCCACAATAATTTTGTTTTTTCCATATCTGAAATGTCTACCAACTTTCAATAACGCAATATCCTTGAATCTTAATTCCTCCTTATGTTGAAAGATATCCTTCACCTTAGCAGCAAATTCCTTGTACGTTAGCAGACAACCACCTGATGGGCAGGGATATCCATTTATTCCAAATTGCTTTGCCAATTCTATTTGTTTTTTTCTAGATCTCCCTTTTATGTCCAAGAGCTTGTTTCTATCAACTAAGCCTTTCAATTCAGGTTCTGTCTCAGGAAAATTCTTAGCAGATAAAGGTCGAACTATCTTGCTTTCTAATCCAGTTTCTTTTTCAATAGTTACCAAAGCCTTCCTATATTGGGACATAGGTCTCTCTCCCAAGACTTCACCTGTAATTATGAATTGTGCGCCTACAGAATCAGCGTATTTCTTTGCTTTCGTAAACATGTAGATTCTACAATCGATACATGGATTCATATATCGACCGTAACCATGTTTTGGATTTCTTATGATCTCGAAATAATCTTTATCTACAGACATTTTCTTTAACGGAACGCCCAGCTTCTTTGCTGTTCCAGTGGTAGCGCATCCCTCTTTACCTTCGCAAAGACAGAAAGGCGATGTGAAAGTTAAAGCCTCAATTTCGATCCCTTGTTCTAGCATCATCTTTACAGCCAATATACTATCTAATCCCCCAGAAAACATCGCTATAGCCTTAGCCTTCATGAATAAAAGCCACCTTTATTACGCGGATAATCTAACCCTACTAAAATGCCTTTATTCTCTCAGGATACGAATAAATATTCATTCTACGTCCCCTCACAAAGGATATTAAAGTAACACCGGTCAATTCAGCAGCGTAAACCCCTGATGATAATGGCGCTCTCATAGAAACCGATATTGGAATTCTACATCTAGCGGCCTTTATGATTATATCTGCCGTTTGTCTTCCTGATGTCACCAATATCGCTCGTTCCAGCGAAACATTGTTTTCCATACAAATTCCGATAACTTTATCCACGGCATTATGTCGACCTACATCTTCGGCAAATCCTTTCAAAACATTATCGACGAAGATCGATGCTGAGTGAACCCCGCCCGTTGATCTGAAAATTGCTGATCTACGAACGGATTCTTTGACCATATCAAATATGTCGGCAGCTTTTACATGAAAATTTTCTGTTAATGGCCTTTTTTCTAATTCACTTATAACATGATAAAAATCTGCTCTTGAGCTGCAGCTCGAATCAATAAAACCTGTTCCCCTTATCGACTTGAGGCGTTCCAGATTGATTTTTTTTGATTTGACCCAGACCTCATTTTTCATAATTCTCATATCCGATATTGCTTTATGAGAGTTTAAAACGCCTTCATCCACCAAAAAACCGAGCGCCAGTTCCTTCAAGTTCGAGGGCAACGCCATTATCGTTGTTAAAGGTTTTCCATTTAGAAAGATCTGAATAGGAGCCTCTACAGCTATTACATCGTCTTCAATCCGATCTAATCGCTTTTCTAGATCAATTCTTCGTGTTTTAACAGCGGTAAATATCTCTGAAGAAATATTATTCATGTCTTTATAAATTAAAAAGTGCCTTTATAAACTGGTCGAATCACTGCCTAGAACTTCAGATTTCGGCTCGTTCGCAGAGTATTCCACCGATCAATGTCATGATGCCGGTTATCCAATTCATAGTTATCAGCATAATAATGCCTAATACGATAGCAATCGCACCACCAGTTTTTACTGCTCCACTCCTAACTCTCGAATAAGCATATAGGGCCACAATTCCGAGAACTATCGAGATTATTGCTCCGATAATCATGAATTCAATAATCCAGCCCCATATTGTTGGTGGCATACTCCATTTATTCCACATGCCAGGCATTCCAACCCATTTTTCCATCATCCCTCCCCAGAGGAATATAAAAGCTAATGGAAAGATAGAGAAGATTATCGACAAGATACCTCCGACCAGAATTAATGTACCTCCCACACCTGAATAATTACTCTTTTTATGTTTAGGCGATATGGCAACCTCTATCCCACATTTAGGGCAGAACTCGGCGCCTTTAGGGGTCCTCTTTCCGCATTTCACACAAAAAGCCATTTTATAACTCACCAAAGTAATTTTAATTCCAAATTATTTGTATTGAAACATTTAAAAAAAGCGTACCCAACAAGAACATGTATAGAAATGAAGAAATAGTGCTTGATAATAATTCGAACAACAAGAATCATGTTTATCGAACCAGTTTATTTATTTTTTTCTAAATTTTGGATGAATCCTCCCCCGCCAATAGCTTATTTACTCAAAAAAACTTGCAATCACTAGGCTTAGAAAAGAACTTGCCAATACAAACCCCTCAAGAATTATTGAATATGTGGATTTTTCTTCCTCTTTCAATATTGTGCTATTATTTGGTTTCAAATCGTTATCAATTGAACCACTTCAAATAAAGGAAGAAATTATTCAATTCCTAAGACTCATTAAGATCATCAAACCAAAAGTTATTCTAGAGATAGGTACAGGATTTACAGATCTTTCTATCATAAACTACAAAAGACATTCCTAATTAGAGCGGATTCACATAGTCTTTGCACTTTAAAAGAAGTCGAAAAAATATTGGATTGTAGAATGGTAGATGTTCTTTTCATAGATGGTGACCACACATATGAGGGGGTTAAAAAAGACTTCGAATTATATAGTTCACTTGTTAAGGTGGGAGGCATAATTGCCTTTCACGATATATACCCAGGTCCTGCAAAGGACAATGTTGGCGTATTAGAATTTTGGAGTGAATGTAGGAAACATTTCAATTATAAAGAGATTATCAAGGATTTTCAGCAAGGAAGTCATGGGATAGGAGTCATATTCATGCAATGATACACGCCAATTTTCCTAATAAATGGACAACCTTCATCAACATAGAGAGTCTGAGGAATAAGCACACGCTAAAGAAAAGGGCCCTAATTTAAGTATCTAAGATGCTTCTTATAATAAGAGTGAGAAACGATAGTAAATCGGAAAATAGGAAGCATAAAAAATGTTTTTGTTTACTATGTTGAAACACGCACTATCTAGTCTTCTCACTCTCTAAATAGGGCATAATAGTATCTAGTACTCTTAATATTACGTGCTAGAGTAGTAAGCATTAGGAGAGTCTAAATTGAATAATGGTTCTAAGGAACTTACTAAGCGAGATAAAATTCGATACGATAGACAGATTAAGATGCCAGGGGTAGGTTTTGAGGGGCAAAAAAAATTAAAAAATTCTAGGATATTCATAGCTGGTGGCGGAGGATTAGGAAGTCCAATTTCAATTTATCTTACAGTTGCAGGCGTAGGCCACATAACAATAGTGGACAAAGATAAAGCTGAGTTGAGTAACCTAAATCGGCAAATACTCCATTGGGACAAAGATATCGATAGAGCCAAAACAGATTCCGCAAAAGAAAAATTAAGTTCAATCAACCCCGATATAGAAGTTGATACTTTCGCCACTGAAATAGATGAGAGCAATGTTCTAGATCTAGTAAAAGACTCTTCAATAATTCTCGATGCAATGGACAATTTTCCAACTAGATTCATATTAAACAAAGCTGCGCTTAAGCTTAAAATTCCCTTCATTCACGGAGGAGTGTGGGGATTGGAGGGCAGAGCAACTACGATAATACCGTATAAGACAGCTTGTCTTCGTTGCATATTTCGGGAAAGTCCTCCAAAAGAAGTTTTTCCAGTAATTGGAGTTACTCCAGGAGTAATCGGTATTATCGAGGCAACTGAAGCGATCAAGTATTTGACTGGTTTTGGAGAGTTGCTAGAAAATAGGCTACTAGTATTTGATGGGGAACTTCTGAAATTTAATGAAATAATAATAGCAAGAGATCCTGAATGTCCAGATTGTGGTTAGGATAGATTTGGCGCACGCTGGTAGTTAAGGAGTGTAAAATATTTTATACCCATCAGAATTATCTGAAGTATGAGTCTGAGGGAAACCAATGGTAAAGCTGACGATACTCCTTACCCTAGGATTCAAAAAAGTATATGAAAGAGCGTCAAATTGGCTTAGAGAGGCGCAATGGGGTTCGATCTTTCTAGACCTACCTATAGAATCAGAACCATTTCTTAATGCCTACGTTGAGGAGAAACTTGATAAGGCTGAATTTTGGGACAATTTTGTTCTTCTCACTGGACTCGCAAAGCCTTTCATATACTCTTTGAAGCTCAGATTTAACCCTATACTCAAATGTATTAAGGCTAAATGGGCAAAAGAAAGAGAGATCCACTGTTACAACGATCTAGGTTCCTATGTTAGGGAAAGGAAAATTTTGGAAAAGATACTATTCTTGGAATTGAGATATAGGTTAACAAAAAAACTTGATTTGAAAGAATGGAAAAAAACGCTACTCAAAGAGAAAGAGGCCAAGGAGGATTCTTGGCGTTCAGCTACAGATAGAATATTGGAAGAATCTAAGCCAAGTGAAAACATCATTCTCTATGGGGGATACCCCAAATCAACAAATTATCTCAAAAGACCTGACAATAAAATTGAGATCGTATTATTAGATGACTACTGGAAGTCACCTCTGGATATCCTAAGAACCTTATTATGGAAACACGGATTCGATGATATATCCGATGAGAGATTTAGACAGTATCTTAAACTCCAAAAAAGATATTTAGATCTCGTCATTAACTCAAAAGATGTAGATGAAGCACATGAGAAATGGACTCAGATGGTTCAAAATCGTAGCCCGATAATAAATTAATTTCATTGATATAATAATTTTACAAGAATATGACATATTCTATCGTTGCAATTGACAGAAAAGCTCACGCTTTAGGCGTAGCTACTGCTACAGGAAATAAGAATGTCGTAGAGCGTGTCCCTTGCATTAAGAGAGGGGTAGCCGCTATAGCTACACAGGGATTTACAGTGACCTCCTTTGGCATAAGGGGATTAGATCTTGTTGAAAAAGGCTATATTCCACATGAAGCTTTGAAACAGTTACTTAGCAATGATCCATACAAGGAATACAGGCAAGTAATAATCATTGATGCCCAAGGGCAAGGAGCAGCTTTTACAGGACAAAAAACATTGGATCATAAAGGCCAAATTATCGGCAAAGATTACGTAATTGCTGGCAATTTACTCGCTAAGGATAAGGTAATAACGGAAATGGAAATAGCTTTTGGAAAAAAGGGAAGGTTTGCAGAAAAACTATTTTTTGTTTTACAGGCGGGACAGAAAGCCGGCGGAGATCTTAGGGGAGAAAGATCAGCAGCTCTAATTGTTGAATTTAAGTCTAATGAGAATTTAATTCTTAAAGTAGATAATCATCATAATCCTATTAAAGAGTTAGAACGGCTCTTAAATGCTAATCGACGCTCATTTTAATACGCGCTTATGCATTGGATTTTAAGGATCGCTCGATAATGAAGGCCCATGCCATAAGATCTTCGTCCGCGTACCAACGTGCTGTTAATTGTAAGCCCATGGGCAGATTAATTTTATTAAAGCTAGCTGGCAGATTTAAAGTTGGCAATCCACTATGAGTCCAAGGAAGATTCATTATCGGATCACCAGTACTCTTAAGACCTTTAGGCGCTGGACCTTTTGCTGCTGGTGAAATCCATAAGTCTATATCATTATCGTTCATTAAACGGGTTAAATCGAATCGTAATTTCTCTCGACCAAGTAGAGCGATCTTAAGCGACTCTTCCGATATCAATTGGCCACGCTTGATAAGTTCTGTTGTTCTTGGACGATACAACTCACTAAAATTTTTGTACCAATCAGTGTGAACTTTTGCCATTTCAGCGGCAACAATCGTATTGTGACGATCATATATCTCGTTAAAGTCTTGCATCGCATCAATCGATTTAATTTCGAATCCAGCTTTTATCAGACTTCTACAGGTAGAGCGGAAAAAGAGTAATCCTTCTCTCGATGCGTGTTTTAGATAAGGACCTTCTGAAACGCCTAAAATTGGTTTGGTATGAGGATTGTCAGATTTTTTCAACTGCCAATCACAGCATAGTAAACTAGCCACTAAATTAGCGCCATCAACATTAGATACGAAAATCCTATATGATCCAATGATGGGGAAACGGGGATAACACCATCGCGTGAAATTCGATCATAACTAGGTTTATAGCCAACAACACCACAGAACGATGCTGGACGGATTATAGAACCAATGGTTTGACTACCTAATGCGAGTGGGCATAATCCTGCAGCAACAGCTGCGGCGGATCCGCTACTTGAGCCTCCAGGCGTATGATTGGGATTGTGCGGATTCATTGTAGGGCCTGGTTCAAAATAGGCAAATTCCGTTGTTACGGTCTTTCCTAAAATTAGGGCTCCTGCTTTCTTTAAGTCTGAGACACACTTTGCTTCCTCGCCCATCAATTGTTTAGGTGGCAATCTACTCCCCGCATGAGTCGAAAAGCCATTCACGTGAAAAATATCTTTTATACCGATTGGAATTCCGAAAAGTGGTGGTCGCATTTCTGACCTTGGATATTTTTCCGATAGGACCTTAATTTCTCGACTTAAACGTTTAAAGCGATTTTTTTCAGGTATAAAAGCGAGTACTTTTGGTTCTTGAATTTTTAAATGAGTTTCAATTTTTTTTATATAAGCCAGTAACAATGAATCGCTGTTTCGCAAGCTTTTTGCTAGCAAATCCAAATTATTTATCGGTAATGTTGTCATCTTTTTTTACATTCTAGTAAGTAGCGAGCGCTAATACAAAGTTGAATGGACTATATGCTAATTTGAAATGATTTCTTTTTTTAATGCAAAAACTTAAGCACATGCTATACGCCAAGGATTTTTCTTACCAGATCAATTTCCTTTGTCCCGATATTTCTGAACTTAATCTTTCCCGTAAACACCATTGACATGATTTGCATCGGGTCTATTTTACTCTTAGTTAATTTCTTGATTGTCTTACTATCGACTTCTAAATACATATCATCAGAATTTGAGGCTTCAGACTCTATCAAGGATGCCCCACCCGAAGTAATTAAAATAACATATGTCTTATCGTCCGATATATTCAAAACAACGCGTTTCCCATCATATTCTTCGAATACGTCCTTCAGATCTTTATCTGATTTGGCTCGTCTATTGACCTCATCAATCCCTTCTTGCAGAACTTTTTCAAAGGTCAATGCGCGAATCACCGGTTAAAGATAATAAGATATGCCGTTATGATTAGTTTCTATTTAAAAGATTGCCAGCTTAGCATATATTCTCTATTATTTCGAGGAATTCTTAAATTGGAAGGTTAGAATTTTATTAACGTTGAACTCGTGGCAGCTGTAAAAAATGGAGAGCATAAAGGCCATTAGAATTGAGGCTACTTGTCTGGTCCATGCAACTGAGGATATAAATAAAGTTCGAGTTGCGTTGACTAATATAATTCCTGAAGAAACTCAAGAGAAAATTTCATTCAAACAGCAGAAGCTGGACGGGTACTATGGAAATCCAATTATCATACTAAGGACCAAAGTCAATAACATTGATCTGGTCGAGTCTTTTTTACGTGATCTTTCAAGGGCATTTGGCGAAGTAGAGAAAAAGACATTTTCGGCAGAATTCGAGAAACATTTAGACGAAAAAGGAAATCTTTACATCAGATTAGATAAACAAGCAGCATTTATGAGTAAACTTAGCTTACAACAAGAGGATCCGATTAAGATTAAAATTTGTATTAAGAAATCTAAACGAATGTCTAAAGAACAAATTCTCGGGTTTTATAAAAGGATTGGACTGTTGATATGAGGCGCTTTGTTGATTTGCATATAAACCCTCCTTTAAATGAGGAGAAAACGTTAGAGCAAATGGCTGATTTACTAAGAATGCTCGGATTTTCTCTGGTTGGAATCGTATTCGAAAGAAAGAATACGCAAGATCAAATTATTAAAATTACTAAAAAATTTAATGAGTTCGGAATAGATATAGCTAAAAGATTAGAGCTAAGTCCAAGAACTCGAATCGAATTATTAAAAGATTTGAGAAAGTTTAGAGGGAAATTTGAGATAATTTCTGTTAAATGTATAAATGCCCAAGTTTCTATCGTTGCTGCTAGAGATAGGAGAGTGGATCTTATATCAATTGGGCGGAATACATCGATAAGGAATGCACGTAGAGCTATAAATAGAATAGTAGACAAATCTCTGGAAATTAAAATATCTGAAATTCTATTCGCAACAGTTCCAAGAACAGCAATTCTCAGAAGATTACACGAGGAGGCCCTTTTTGCAAAGAAAAAAAAGGTAACGACAGTCATTTCAAGCGGAGCAAAGAATAGTATGATGCTGCGCTCTCCAAGAGATTTGGTAGCTTTGGGCGTCTTACTCGGACTTGAGAACGACGATGCATTGAAATCCGTCTCGAAAAATCCACTTTCAATAGTAGAAAGGAACAGAGAGAAACTCTCAACTAAATGGGTTGCAGAGGGATTAAAAATAGTCAGAGCGCCAAAAAAATGAAGAGAAGGTCTTGGAGATATTTATTAGTTAAAGTAGTTTCTGAAGAACCTTTAACTCACGAGAGGATTAGGGCAACGATCAATTACGCGGTGAGGAATCTCTTTGGCGAGTGGGGTTTGATTGAGATATCACCTAGAGTCATTAGTTTCGATGAAAAATCAAACGAGGCGATTATAAGATGCGACCTTTCTTCCGTAAATAAAATGAGGGCCTCATTAGCCTTGATGACAAAAATTAATGATTGCGAAGTTGCTGCTTTCGTAATTAGAGTGTCCGGGACCATTAAGAGTCTGAAGAACGTATATACGTAACTATGGCAACTAGGTCTCATTACTTAATTCTCTTCATGAAAAGTTTGTAAAGTTTCTCTTCAGTCTTTTTGTCTTTCCAATTGCAAATCTCACAAGCTTCAGCTTCAATCCTTACCGGCATATTCATAAGAGGACAAAAAACAAGTTCATCCTCGATTGACAAGGCACTGCAAGCAAGTGATTTTTTTTCAACTTTTGGTTTTGATTTCCTTGGCATAGATCATCATCTCTGGCGAGCGCGCTAATCCAGTTTAAGAAACGTTCTAATTAATAAAAATTTTTCAGCAAACATCCTAGGTCGGCTTTAAGCATCCATATGAATTCCAAAATTTTTGAGCGCTACAAAATAGTTAACTTTATTTTAAACAAAGAATGCTACTTTCTAAAACAAGCTGATATTGCCGATGCCCGAGGAAAATAAATCTGCTGTTCAACCTGAGATCAATATAGGCACTTTAGGCCACGTCGATAATGGAAAGAGTACCCTAGTTCAAGCTCTAACAGGCTTTTGGACAGCCAGACACTCTGAAGAACTGCGAAGAGGCATTACTATAAGAATTGGCTACGCAGACGCGAACTTCTACAAATGCCCTAACTGTGAAAAACCGCAATGCTACACAAACAAAAAGAAATGTTCAACCTGTGGCAATAAAACAAAATTCTTGAGAGGTGTAAGTTTTGTAGATTGTCCTGGCCATCACAGTTTGATGCTCACAATGCTTTCAGGAGCTGCCCTGATGGATGGCGCATTATTCGTAATTGCTGCCGATGCAAAATGTCCTCAACCCCAAGATCGCGAGCATCTCTTAGCTGCTGAGATGGCTGGAATAGAGAATATAATTGTGATTCAAAACAAAATTGATGTTGTATCGAAGGAAAGGGCTATAGAAAATTTTCATGAAATAGAAAAATTTATCAAAGGAAGAACGACAGAGAATTCGCCAATTATCCCATTATCAGCGCATCATAACGCGAACATAGATCTACTTATTAAAACGATAGAAGAAAAGATACCTACGCCTAAAAGAGACTTGTCGGCCAATCCCCTCATGCATGTTCTCAGATCTTTTGAAGTGAATAAACCTGGCACTGAAGTAGAAGATTTGGCAGGAGGCGTCTTAGGCGGTTCCATAATTGAGGGTTTTTTCAAGATAGACGATAAGATAGAAATTAGACCAGGAATGCCTATGGAAAAAGGAGGGAAAGTCTCCTATCAATCTCTTTATACCGCCATAGAAGATTTACACATAAGCAAAGGTAAGGTAGAAAAGGCAGGACCCGGAGGACTTGTCGGGATCGGTACAACGCTTTGCCCTTCAATTACAAAATCTGATGGATTAGTTGGAAATGTTGTTGGCAAAGAGGGAAAATTACCAGAGGTATTGTATAAAGTAACATCAGATATTCAATTATTCGAAAGAGTTGTTGGAACTAAGGAACAAGCACCTGTGGATAAAATAAGGTCTAACGAGGCTTTGGTGTTGAATGTTGCAACTAATGTAACTTCAGGGGCAGTGACTTCGGCTAGAGAAGATATTATTGAAGTAGATTTAAGGAGACCTATATGTGCTAATCCTGGTGATAAATTAGCCATCAGCAGAAGGGTTGGTGACAGCTGGCGTTTAATTGGTTTCGGTACAATCAAGTGAGAATATTAATTGCCCCTATTAGTACTACTCGACTCGAACTTTTTCATGATTCCAATAATGTTTAAGATCGATATCTTTAAAGAAATAGAAGATCTGCTGTCAAGAAAAATTGTTTTTGTTACAGTACCACCGGTTTTAAATGAGTTGAAAAGACTTTCTGATAAACCTACAAAAGTAGGAAGAAATGCTTCGCTTGCATTGGATTTAACCTCCAAATGTAAAATTTTAGAAGAAGATCTGCAGAATTTGCCAAAAGATAATGTTGATGATTTCATTTTGGAGTTTTCGAAAAGAAAAAAGATTATTGTGGCCACAACTGATATAAAGCTGAAAAAGAGATTAAGAGAATCAAAAGTGCCAGTAATTCATTTGAGAGGAAGTTCACATTTGGAATTAATCGGATTTATAGATTAGAAATATTTGTTTAGAAGAGAATGGAGAAAATATCGTATGTTTAAGATATTTACGGTGGAAGATACAGTTAGGATTCCTCCTGAGAAATTCGGAGAATCGATTAAGAAAGCCGCTAGAGAGCAGATTAAGATAAAATACGAGAATATTGTAGATGAGACTTTAGGGTATGTCCTTCTTATTGTTGACGTAGACGTGGATCCAACTGGTAAAATAATACCAGGCGATGGTTCAACATACCATAGAATTGTTTTTAGAATATTGACTTTCTATCCAGAAATGCATGAAGTTGTTGAAGGTGAAGTAGTCGAAGTTACGGATTTCGGTGCCTTTATAAGAGTTGGGGCCGAAGACGCTTTAGTTCATGTTTCGCAAATAATGGATGACTATATTAATTACGATGAAAGAAACGCAATTTTGATAGGCAAGGAATCAAGCAGAAAGCTCCAAAAAGGAGATTCTGTGAGGGCCCGTGTCATTGCCGTAAGTTTTCCAAAGGGTGGAGTTAGTGGAAAAATTGGACTTACCATGCGCCAACCCCTTTTGGGAAAGATTGATTGGATAAAAGAAGAAACCAAGAAAGAAGAGGAGCCGGTTAAAAAAAAGAGTAAAAAAGAGGGTTAGCATTTGAGAGAGAAAGCATGCAAAAATTGCCGAATGATAAGTATGGGGAATATTTGCCCAAATTGCAAATCAACAAGTTTGAGCGACGATTGGACGGGTCTAATCATCGTAATTGATAATGATAATTCTGAAATCGCAAAAAAAATTGAGGCAAAAGCTTCTGGAAAATACGCGATTCGAGTAAGATGAGTCTCCTTATAATAGCACGCACTATGGACGATTTAATAATCTAAATTACTTGAGGCATGTCCCCATGCGAAGATTCATACTCCCTGAAGAATTACGAAATAGGCTTAAGCATCCGTTAGGGATGCTGATTAAGGGCGAAGAAAATGAGACTATGAAAACGCTTGAGCAAATTATTGAGGATGTGAATCCAAAAGCGATAATATGCGTCGGAGATATAGTGTCAAGAAACGTATCAAGAATTCCAGTTCCAGTTAATGTGAGGATAGTCGATAATAAAGCTATGAGAAAAGAGATTGAGCGATTTGAATTCAATGCAAGAAGAACATTCTATACAAATAATCAAGCAGGAACTATTGAACCCATGGCTTGGCAAGCTATAAGTGAGGCTATCAAAATTGGAGATGCCCTAGTATTGGTAAATGGTGAGGAGGATCTTCTAGCTCTAGTCGCAATACTTGAAGCCCCTTCTAACTCATTAGTGATATATGGCCAACCAAGGGAAGGAATGGTAATAGTTGAAGTTAATGATAAAAAAAAGAACGAAGTCAAGTCAATAATAGATTCCATGATAGTTGAGTGAACGCACTATTTTTCTTCTATCTTGATAAATTCAGTATAACTACAGGATCCACAAGTCCATCTGTTTATTGGGGACTTATGATTTCCCATGATATTTCCACATCTAGAACATTTTTTATTCTTTAATTTTATAGTCCCTTTTTCAAAATCATACTCGTAGACTTTGCCAATCCTGCCTAGCTCCTTCTTCTTTATAGGTTTCTCTTCCAGAAACTTTTCTTCTTTAGGAGGTTTTTTTTCAGGAGGTCTTTCTTCCTCCACAGGTTTTTCTTCTGTAACTTCCTCCTCAGACAGTTTTTCAGCTTCCGGTTTTTCTTTCACTTTATCCTTAGGGGGTTTCTCACTTGGCTTTTCTTCTTTTGTTTCCACTTCTTTAGGCTCTTCTTCTTTT
>CAYFUV010000196.1:0-22126 GCA_964346435.1 uncultured Candidatus Bathyarchaeia archaeon
GTAGCCTTTCCAAACAAGACTCTAGAGTATATCGCCTGCGGCCTGCCCGTATTATCCTTCCCCCACAAAACAATCAAAGAGTTCATTGAGAAGCATAAGGTGGGGCTGGTCTTCAAGAATGTTGATGAGCAAAGCCAGCTAATACAAGGAGCCAGTATAGTGGAACTACGGGATAATACTCTAAAAATCAGATATGAGTATACCATTGAGAGGAACATTCCACGGCTTATTCGATTCTATAAGAACATAGCGAGCACTTAAATTGTTATAACATTCATATCTCTTTTTTTCAAGCAGGGCGGCCCCTCAATACATATTCTATCAAAATCCACCGTGAAGTAAATCTTCTACATCCTGAAAAACATGTGGGTGTAGATAGTTTCAGCTGGCCTCTAGAGTCAAGCTGTGGAGCGCACGCGCGCGCTTGTTGGATTTAATGAAATGGTTGTGCTCTTCTTTCGTTGAACTCTCTCACATTCCAGTTTTAAAACAAGATCAGATACCTGTTGTATGGAGGTCTTAGAAATTTCAAATTTATCTCTATGCTGGCAATCTTCATCTAGTACAGCACAGTTCTTTTCTTTATCATAGATTATGGGGTATAGATTACATCCTTCTGGTCTGTTTTCATAAATCGAGCATCCTACACCGTTATAAAAAACACACCCTCCATTGTAATTTTTTAATTGCAACCATCCGCCTCTCTTGGTAATAAAAAATTTAGTAGCAAATCCCAATCCTTTTATTCGTTCTATATCTTCATTTGATAGAGACATCTCGGTTTCTAAGCAACATTGAATGCATTTATAACCCATACAGCAACGTTTCATACTACCAATCCTCTGCCATATTATATCACTTATATCAGAAACATAGAATTATTGAGCTTTTTCAGTTCTTTTAAAAATCAAAAAGCGGTCTTACCTCAAGAATCTGTATTTCTCCATCTTACTCTAAAATCACCCTCAGTCTCGTTTCTAGTATAGCTGATAATGCGAAGCGCGCGCTAAGGGACCCACATACATTTTCAAAAACTTCTGCAAAAAAAATTTTGGAAAAGAGGTTTGTTCGCGGACTATTTGGTCTGCTTGTATACCGCTTTTTTCTCGTTATTATTCAGTTTTCTCTACCTTTATTTCTATTGTCGAGACATTCCTTACATCTCCACCTTCGCCGATAGCCTGCGTTCCTATGGCTATGTCGATTACTTTCATTTTTCCCTCGAAGAAACGCCTGCGCACTACTTCGACTACGTCAACAGCTGTGCTAATTGCTCTTCCTCTTGCTTTAATTGTTAAGGTATTCTTCCCTCCGTGAAAGTGCATCATGACGGCCGTTGCGTAGCTCATGATCGGCTTGTTCCCTACAAAGATTGTATCTGGAGGAATTGGTGCTCTTGCTTTAGATGGCTGTGCTTCGGCTTCCTTCTCAGAATTTGCTGCATTCTCAGTCATACTGTCTCACCTCCCTGAATTCCTTGTTTCGAACTCTTAGGTAAATGCGCATTAAACATTTAAGGATTCAATGACATATTTTTTCATGAATTTAGGTTTTAACACCTAATTATTGGTTATAGCGCGCGCGCTTTTGCATGTTATACAGGATTACTTTACTACTAACTACTGATAATATTTCCGAAGTCGGACTTACCTGAGGGCATGTAAAAGGTTATAGGTTCTATTAATCCGCATCATAAAATTAATTAATTCATTAAAAAGATATCATTGTGTTTCAAGAGTTGATTTTTCCAAATGTTATCAAGAAAAGTCGCTATCATAGGAGCAGGGATGACTGTTTTTCATCATAAGTTACATACCGATAAGATAAGTAGGGAAATATTCGCAGAAGCGACATTCGAGGCCATTCGCTCTGTGGATAAAGGCATTGATATAAAGGAGATAGATGCGCTTATATTGGGAAACTTATCCAGCGATTCATTTGAACACCAATCGCATACGGCATGTTTAATGGCAGATTGGATTGGGTTACTGCCAATACCATCTATTAGAGTGGAAAATGCATGTGCTAGTTCGGGAGTAGCTTTCCAAATGGGTGTAATGGCAATAGCTTCAGGACTATACAACACAGTCATGATTGGTGGAGTTGAGAAAATGACGAGATTGAACACAGAGGAAATCACGGATGTTTTGGCCATGGGTGTAGACAATGCTTACGAATTCCCATCGGGATTGACTAATCCAGCTCTTTATGCGATGATGGCCATGGCCCATTTCAATAAATTTGGCTCAAATTGGGAACAACTGTCGGCCATATCTATTAAAAACCATCATAACGCTTCGCTGAATCCAAAGGCCCAATTTCAGTCAGAAGTAATCGACATAGCTAAAAAAATTGAGTTGAAAAAAGGCGTAAAATTTAAAGATGTTATGGATTTCTTACGTTCCACATTTAATCCGATAGTAGCTTATCCTTTAAGAGTCTTTGATTGTTGTCCTATCTCTGATGGCGGCGCAGCCATAATTCTCACTTCAGTCAAGAAAGCAAAAAAGTATTCGGATGACCCTCTGTATATCGAGGGAATTGGCCAAGCATCCGATACAATGTCTTATCATGACCGCAAAGATTTGACTTCGTTAAGTGCAACTGTAGAGGCATCAAGAAAAGCTTATGAGATGGCGAATGTTGGATCGAAAGATATAGACCTGGCCATGGTTCATGATTGCTTTACATCTGCTGAAGTTTTAGCAACTGAGGACCTGGGATTTTTCGAAAAAGGTGAAGGTGGAAAAGCAGCTGAGGAGGGTAGAACTGGCCTAGATGGCGAGATCCCAATAAATACCGATGGGGGATTGAAAGCTAGAGGACATGCGATAGGAGCGACTGGCGCTGCAATGATATATGAAATATGGAAACAATTGAGGGGGGAAGCTGGAAAGAGACAAGTTAGAGACGCGGAGATAGGATTAACTCAAAATGTAGGGGTATCAGGCGGCACAGCAACCGTACAAATTTTCAGGAGGCGATAATCGATTGGATGAGAAAAAATCTTTCACTGTCAAATCTTATTATGATTTTTTAGATAATAGAAAATTGATGGGGGTTAAGTGTCTCAATTGCGATAACCTTATGGTTCCACCTAGGGTGATTTGTAAGGAATGTAAAGGCAAAAAACTTGAATGGTTTGAATTCAAAAGTGAAGGAAAGCTTGAAACTTTTTCCATAATCCATGTTGGCCCTACTGCCCATAAAGACAAAGTTCCATACTGCATTGGAGTAGTAAGGTTTATGGAAGGTCCGATGCTCACAGGTCGACTTATAGGTGTTGAGCCAGATAAACCTGAGAATATAAGAGTCGGAATGAAAGTAATAGCAGAATTCATTCATGAATCGGGTCAAACTATTTTAGCGTTCAAACCTGTTTAATTATTTCATTAATAGCACACATAAAGTAATTAAAAATTTACTACGTCAATTGTCGAATTTCCGAGCTATTAAATGCCAGAGATGTGGAAAACCAATTCATTGGATTTGGGGTCGAAGACCTAAATATTGCGAATTCTGTCGGAGAGCCATAAGAAGGAAATATGCTAAGGAATACAAAAAGCGACATCCAGAGAAGGCACGAGAATACGCAAAGCAATCCAAGAGAAAGCGAAGGAAACATATGATCATTATTCGATAATGATCGCCATAATTGAATGCTGTATTATATCTACGCGTAATGCGTTGCACTTGGAGGTTTCCCTTCCTCTTTCGGCAACGGCTTTAGCTTCTTCGTAGCTTTCTGGTCAAATTCAAGAAATTCTAACGCGAACTTCTTAAACTGTTCGTAGAACTCTCTGAGTTCCCTCTCGCTGAAACGATTAATTGTTATAGGATTGTAGAGCCACTGGGCCCAACCCTGACAACTACTAAGAATGTATTGATCCATTACAGCAATCGCCTCAACTATGTCAAGCCTATCTTTTGGATTCATAGATTTTACTTTCTTCAATTGCCTTTTCTTTATTGTCATCCAATCTTCAGACATTTCAAAAACATCTCTCATAGGTTAATACAAACTACCTTTTTAACATAGCGTAGATATGAATAGATTGCGGGTGTACAGTCTTTGCGTAACTGTCTTTAATTCAAAGTTCACTAGACAAACATCGCCTATTTATTGAGATAAAACGACTTATTGTGTGAAAACGTACGCTAGCTGAATGTAAAATATTTATTCCTTCTCAACAGCTTCACTTTTACGGGGAGTTCATCTTCCATCTTCTCCAGCTGGTCTATTATCACTCTAGAGCTTGTAGTCGTTACTGCTTCACTCCCATCATTCTCTATTAGAATTACAGCAAACTCTTCACATCCCTCAAACTTCGATGGAAATAATTCATAATTCTTCACTATGAATTCCTTGTTGACTAACTCGGAAAATGCAATCTTTTCATCTACATCAAAGCTTTTCTTCTCTGGTACAATCTCACTAAAACTCTTGACTTCCATAACATCACCTCAATTCTCAATTGAATTTCTGCATTTAAGCCGATTTCCGTGCTGGAACATATGTATCATTGTAGATAGGTTCGAGCTGCTGATTCTTAAAGGAGGTCCTAGACTTGCAGAAAGTTTCTATCCGTTTGATAGGTGATAGAGAATTCGCTTATTCGATAGCTAACATCCTAGACCTCTTATCCAACCTGAACTGGAGAGAATATCCGGTGTATGTAGATAAGGAAAGGAAAGTAATAATGGAAGGAAAAGTGATGCTCTACGCAACTTTGTGGAAGAAGAATCAAAAAAGTCAGCTGGTTCTTCACTTCAAGATTTTTTAAGATAACTAAAAAGGAGGTATAAAATTGGAAAATAAATTGAAAGAAATATTGGATAATGGAAAGGATTGGACGAGAATAAATACATCAATTGAAGGAATATGCATTCTAAAGCTACCAGAGTTCAGAGGAACCCCCACTAGATTAGCTGTTGAAATAAATCCAATAGATGGGTTTGGAAGAATAACAAAAAGGCGAGGATTAATTCTAAAGAGCACAGAAGAACTAGAAACATTCAAAAAGTTGCTTGCTGAGGAAAAACTAGTCTCATTGCTGAAAAATATCGATGGAATTTCTGGCAAACCAGAAAAGAAGGAAAAAGAAATCATCGAGCTTTAATGAAAGCCACCTATAGCGCGTGCGATTTAGCTTATGATATCAGGCGTTACCATCCATTGTATTGACCATTTGCTTTCTTGGTTCTTTTTCATGCAAATAACTCCACCCATCTTGAATCGTATCACTTCTCGGCTTGCATCGCCTATAAGTAAAAGGCTGGAAAGTTTGCTCAGATGTGGAAGATGCCCAATAATCACGATATCGTTTTCCTCTTCCTCCAACCTTCCAACCCATATTTCGGGATCATCCAACGGCGATAATCCATCAGTTTCTATAATACCATCTGAGGAATTAATCACTTCGCCCAGCTTTTCAGCAGTTTGTTTGGCGCGTAGCTTTCCGCTGTGATAGATTTTAGAGACCTCAATCCCTTTTCCTTTCAGAAAGTTTAAGATTTTATCTATATCCTTCCATCCCTTCTCGCTTAGAGGACGAGCTAGATCCTCCTCTTCTTTCTTAGCCTCTGCATGCTGTACAAGATATAATTTCAAAATATCATCCCAAATACGTATTAAACTTAGAATTATTTCATATTTAGACCCGCCTAATTTTCAAATTAGAATCCAAAATTCTCTTGCATCTACTGCAGAAATCATCCTCTTTAGTATCCGTATCTGGAAGGCTGTTGGAGAAGAACATTGCGCATCTGGGCTGATCGCAGTGACCTAAATTGAATACATGTCCCAATTCATGTACGGCCTCTTTTCCTGCTCTTTTAAGAATAATATCATCGTAGTCTTGAAAACCATAGAAGCTTGGTTTCAACCTAGCTATCGAGATTACTGCAACTCTATTGACGGGGTCTGCTTGGCCAAATACAAAATTGAGTGAATGAGTATACAAGTCTACGTCTGCAACGCTTAATATCGCATCTTTTTTGGAATTTTTCATATCGATTAATGCTTCTAGTATTCTTGTAGATCGGTATTGGTCTCGAATCTCATTCTTCTTAAACTTGTCAATGGGTATTCGCGCCCCAATCATAACATCCAAATTGAATCTTTTTGATATTAAATCTATAATGTATTGCAGAATGCGCAACTCAGATAATCCGATGGGCATTACTTTAATTTTCATACTTGGAATCAATCATTTACTTTATCTCGGATTAATAAAAATCGTAGGTTAGTGCATGCTTTTCATTGTTCATAACTCTTCGAAGGTCTAAAAATGTCTAGTCTGTCAACTCAACAAAGCATCATCAACCAATTAGACCAGGAACTCTCGAAACTCAAATACAAATAGCACGTACGAAATGAACGCACTCAACTGTAGGTGATTATTTCATGGCATACTCAGCTATAGTAATACATGTTGAAAAAGACAAGGGCATAGGCGATCTCCTAGCAATTGCTAGGGCCGAGACTATGAAAAAGCATGGACTAAAGCGCGAGAAAGTCGACATTCTTGAGTTTATTTACGTCCAGAGGCTAGACGTTTATGTGACGTTGTACAAGGCCCCTGAAGTAAGGGGAAGGAGGATGAAGAATGAAGGGTGAAAAAATGTAATAACTCTGCGTTTAGGGATTTTGATCCTGAAGTTTGGACACGGCGACCATTCTGGGTTAGAGAACTGCTTAAAATACTAAAAAGGAATGAAGGAGACGTTAATTCTCGCCAGCGAGATCGTACTTCTTCAGTTTCTTCATGAACATCTCTTTGAACTCTTTGTCCCTCATGAGCATATCCATCGTATTATCCGCCTCTAGTTCAATCCTGACTTTATTTATGGTAGCTTTTACATTTCTCTAGGATAGTTTTAAACCTAGAATTGTTGGCAAAATACTTCTTATGGCTGCTTCATTTCTGAGTTTGGATAATAATACTTCGCTATAAATTTTTCAGAGTAAAATGGATTGAAATATCTGAGTTGTCTCTTCTTAATAATTACATATAATCTAATTACAAGAAATAATGCAGTCAAAGCGGCTCCTAATTGTTCATGTCCAAAATGATCTAAATCCCATCTATGCCAGAAAACTAGATGCTCAATGTTAGACATAAACCCCAAAGAAACAAGGCCAGAAGTAGTTCTCTTCTTATTATCAAGATGAAGAGTTCTAAGCCAATCACAGAAGCATACGATAATGTAATGGGTGAGTGTGATGAAAACGGTCTGAATGTAGTTATTGAGCAAGTGCACATGCGAGCATGCTATGATTATTATTGGGCCTTACATTATTCTCATTACAAAGAACGGTTATAGCATAAATTTTATCAAAATTTTGTATATATGCAAATGCAAGATTTTTTTAGGCACCTAAGGATGTAGACTTTTAGACCCCTAAAATTGTAGACATTTAGGAACCTAAGCGTTTAGAATAACAAAAATCAAAATTCAACGAAAAAGCTAATTTTCCGACACCCTATTATGGTGTGGAGCCCCGGGCGGGAGTCGAACCCGCGACCTTTGGCTATTTGATTTCCAATACCAAGCCAACGCTCTCTGCTACCTAATCTCATGGGCATCTAACCAGGCCTAAGCTACCGGGGCATCTGTAAATTCGGTTTTTGCTGGCTTATAGACCTTAATTAAAAGAATGTTTTATTTTGTCAGATGTAAAAATCTTACGGATATTTTAATGCCCGATCTTAAATATCAAATTCAGAATCTTAATGAGAGGCAAAGAAAGAATGTAACAATCCCTGCCAATACCATAATTGAGCCATTAACAATAACTCTTCCGCCAGCTACTTTGCTTAGAAAAGCTCCTAATGAGAAAAGTAGGATCAGAATTAGTATTACAGAGATTATAATTGCGCTAGTAATCGAGATAACTGAAGTAATAGCGAACAGAAAGGGCAAAATAGAGATAACTGTGGCCATTATTGGAGACAAACCATCAACCAATGCAACAGAAAATACAGCCATCTTAGATGCTCTATCAATTATAGATCCTTCCAATTTTGAGAACATGGCATCCTCAAGTTCTCTCATATCTTTCGTTCTCTCTGCTTTCTCCGCCATATAAGCTCCCCAAGCACCAGAAATTCCCATAGCTAACCCCGCTCCAATCCCTGCTTTGACGATAATTTTTGGATCGATAATGTTGGCCATGTAAGAACCCATAATAATGCCTAGCATAGTTAAAGCTCCGTCGAAAGCATTCATTACGAAATACCTTCGTAAAATCTCATCGACGCCGCTAATTTCTGAATATTTATTATATTTCTTTAGAAACCTTCGTAGAAAGACCAATATATCACCTTAGAATTAGCGCACGCATGTAAGAAACGTTATAAAGTAGGGCATATTGCATCTTGGGCTTAGGAAGGTAAACAGAAAGCTTATTTTTAAACTTTCCTTTTATAACTATCTGTTAGGTTAAGCATCTTGTCTGTAAACATTCGGAGATTAGTTGTAGACTCGCTTAAACCAAGAGAAAGTTCAATCTTAGACTTATCTAGAACATTATGCAAGGTAGCTGGCGTTGAAGAGGTCGATATTAATGTAACAGAAGTGGATGCCAAAACAGAGACAGTTAAAGTGATTATTAGAGGAACTAATATAGATTATGATGGTATTTGTAAATCACTAGAGGACCATGGTGCATCTATAAGAAGTGTTGATGAAATTAGCGTAAAGAAAACAAAAGCAAAATCTCGATGATTAAATCGCAGAAATCCTAATCTTTAGGTATAAAGGCAACTGCTCTGATCGGAGAACCTGATCCATTTAATATTTTTAATGGGAAAGCAAAAATATATGCGCCCTTTGGCGGAATCTTATCCAAGTTCTTCAGACATTCAATAACGACAACTCCATGTTTAATTAAAAGGATTTCATGAGCAGGTTCTAAAACACCTGATGATTGAGACTTTTCGAAATTTGGATAGGCATCAATAGTAGGCGCATCTGTACCGACTATTTTAATCCCTAAATTCCCAATATATTTCGCTGCTTCCTCAGATAGGCCAGGAAATTCATAATAAAAATCGGACGAATCATTTTGTTTGCTTTTGATTTTCCAATTTTTATCCCAGCCATACATCAATAATACGATTTCATCTTTGTTAATTTGACCATGGATACCTTGCCACTTCTCAATTTCCTCTGGCATGACAAAATCATTAGTCTTCTTGTATCTTAAGTCGATCAAATTACAGGACCCATGACATACATCGAGTGGAATTTCATTTATGCATTTTCTTCCACCAACGTGAAATGGAGCATCCGCATGCGTTCCTTGATGTTCTGTTATTTGAATAATATTGGAATTATATTCGTCGCCAATTTTTTTAGATAGATTTGGGAAATGTATGTACGGCAAAAAACCAGGCATTCCTTCTTGAAAAGTATGTGATAAATCAGTCAATTTATATTTTCGAAGAATTTGATCTATTCTTTCCATAAAATTATAATTAGAAAATATCCTAGATTTTAAAAGTTATTTAAATATTATAAACGATCGATTTACTAGAAAAGATATAAAACTCTATAGACATCTATTGAATTATGTTACCGCCTCTTGAAGAAATAGAAAGAAGAAGAAAGAGTTTAAATTTAGGTCAAAAACAACTGGCAAAAATGGTTGGCGTAAGCCAATCAATGATAGCAAAAATCTAGACCGGAAGGATCAACCCTTCTTACTTAAAGACTAAGGCGATATTTGACCTTTTAGAAGACTTAGAAAGGAAAATAGAAGCTAAAGCAAAAGATCTTATTAATAATGAAATTATTGGAGTTCAAAAAGGAGAATTTATTTCAGAAGCAATAAAAATAATGCATGAAACTGGTTATTCTCAATCGCCAGTTTTTTACAAATCTCAGATTGTTGGAAGCATATCTGAGAGAACAGTCTTGGATCAAATTATTGAAGGAAAGGATCCTTCTAAATTGTCCAGACAAAATGTTGAAGAAATAATGGAAGAGGCATTTCCATGTATTGATGTTGAGACACCTGTAACAGTCCTTTCTACACTTCTGCAATATAGCCAAGCAGTAATGATCATGCAAAAAGGAGAGATTAAAGGCATAATCACAAAGGCAGACTTACTTAAAGTAGTCCAGCAAAGGTAAGCTTTGTGGCATGCCCTCGCTATTTTTTCCTCGCCGCAGATACTATACTAATCAAATCCCTATCTTTAACTATATAGTCTGTCGGCAATCTTAAACCTGTTCTTGCATCTATAGCATATAATAAATTCTTAGCAAGATCTGTATGTATTTGAAAAGCTAGGCGAATGATATCAGCATCATGAGGAATCAACAAAACATCCGGCAATACATTTCCTTTTTTATCTGATAGTCCCTTAGCATCTTCAACAGGGTAGGCTGTGTTCATCCTCAAAAGCTTAAAAACCGAAATATTTAGAGCATATTGGACGCCAGTATTTACCCATTTTGATAGAATTCTCTGCTGGACATAATTCAATGCTCTTACCTGTTCTTTTGTCAAACCTTCCTTATTCAGTACCTGAAATTTTTCCTCTCCAGGGATATATCTAATTAAACCTTTATTCTCTGCCCGACGTAGTGCTAATTCAGCTTCACAGCAACTTGGGATTACAAAAACTCCCCGGAACTCATCAACCAATTTATCATAGTTATCACTGGAATGTGGCAAGTCCATCTTGTTGGCTATAATCACGGTTGGCTTCGATAATTCTCTGATGCGTTTGGCAAAGATTTTAGTATCATCATCCTTCCATTTCTCGATACTTATACCTTCTAAACTTGGTTCCTTTAAAGCGGTTTTGATATGTCCATGCGTTACCTTCAAACCAGCCAAAAGGTTTGCCAAAGCCACATCCAATGATAAACCTCTTTTTACCTGTTTCAAAGCAGTTTTTAAATTCCTTGCAATTAGACTTGTGAACCATAGGTTTAACTCCTCTTCAATATCGTAGACATCAAGAACTGGGTTACCCATGCCAGTTCTCGTTAATTTTCCATTTTCATCAACACTTCCAGATGCGTCCACTATATGAAGAAGTGCATCAGCTTGAGAGGCCACACTTAGAAACTGAGTTCCTAAACCCTTTCCTTTCCAAGAACCTTTTATTAATCCAGGCAAGTCTATCAATTCGATTGGAATGAATCTCCAACCATCTACGCAAGCAGAGTTTTTTGGATTATCTTGTACATTCATTTCTTTGCAGACGCACAATGATCTGACGTAAGCAGTTCCTACATTCGGTTCTCTAGTAGTGAAAGGGTAAGTAGAAATCTTTGCTGATAGAAGAGTTGCTGAATTGAAAAAAGTCGTTTTGCCAGTATTTGTCTTTCCTATCAAGCCAATTTTAATCATTTATTCTTTCCCCAGAGACAAACCTAAATTACTTTGTCTTCAATAATTGATCATCAGTTCTGAAAATTAAATATGTATCTATTTCGAGTACATTATGGCTTATCTAAGGGGAAAAATCTATGGAAGCAACAGAAGAAGTGCTAGAAGACTATAGAAAGGCTGGAAAAATAGCTTCAAACGTGCGTAGTGCAGTTCCTAGAATTCTAAAGCCTGGAATAAAAATTCTTAAGATATGCGAGGAAATTGAAAGAATGATTATTGAGAAAGGGGGCAAGCCGGCTTTCCCATGTAATATTGGCATAAATGAAGTAACAGCTCATTATACCTCGCCAATTAAGAGTCAGAAAGTAGTTCCCGAGAACTCAATAGTCAAAGTAGATTTGGGGGTACACATAAACGGGCATATAGCAGACACGGCAATTACACTAGCTTTTGATCCGATTTTTGAATCGATGATAACGGCTGCGGAGGAGGGGCTCGAAGTTGCGATCAAAAATATTGAGGCTGGGAAAAAAGTCTCAGATATAGGCCATTTGATCGAGAATAGTATTTTAAATCATGGTTATAAACCCATAAGAAATCTAACCGGACATAAAATTGAGCGATTTTCTTTGCATTGTGGTAAAGCTATACCTAATGTCTCTCAAATGAATGGTTCTAAAATTGAAGCTGGAGAAGTATATGCTATTGAGCCTTTTGCTACATTTACAAATGGTTCAGGATTTGTTAGAGATAAGAAAGAAGCTTACATTTTCAGGTTCAATAGAGAAAAAGGAGCTAAATCTAAGAATGTAATCAAGATGCTTCGTTTGATAAAAAGAGATTTCTTCAATCTGCCTTTTACCCCAAGATGGCTAACAAATTACTATTCCACAGAGGAATTGGAAAAGATATTCAATAAGGCTCTTTTGCTAAAATGCATTGTCCCATATTACGTGTTAATAGAGGAAAGTAATAATCCAGTAGCTCAGGCAGAACATACTGTCTTAGTCAATGACGATGGATGCGAAGTAATAACTTTTTGAGATGTGCCCTCTTTATCCTCGAGATAGATTGCCGCAATAAATATATCTCCTTTGCATTGACTACATTTTCCGATTCTTTTGTTAATATAATCCCCTTTTTCAAATGTTCTTATTTTTTTAAATGAGCATTTATTACAGCGTTCCACAGTTACAACGCGTTTATCCATAGCCTTAAGCATGAATAGTCTTTTTCTAAGCGTAGTTAATGAAGAAACTGCTAATCCTATGCCCATTACGCCAACAATTATTCCTATATAGAAATTTTCTACATGTCCTTCTTTGTAGGATGATAAGGAATTATATATCATGTAAGTTGAGTATAGTAAGACTCCCATGCTGAATAGGGCAACAATATAAAAGTATGTTCTTCCTTTAGGCTTCTCCAAAATTCTCCAACCCCTATTGCCCTATACCAATACTATTTCCTATACCAGCAATGATTACAAATTCGCCTTTCTTCGTATTCTCTTTTATTAGAGACTTTACTCTGTCAATTGTTTTATCCACAGCATCAATTATTTCTTTTTTAAAAGGCGTTATTGCTTCTTGAATGCTCTCCTTAATTATCAAAGCATGTAATGGAATTTTATATCTTGAGGCTTCCTCTTCGATTTTGAATTTCTCTGTACCTATGCCTCCGATTGCAGCGCCAATACCCTCACTAATTTCTCCTGTTTTTTCTCCTTCAAATTTTAAAGCAGCATCAATCATTATTATCATCGATATTTTTCCCCGATGCTTTTTGATAATTTTCTTAACTGCATCGCCAGGTTTGCCAACATTCCCACCGGGTCCTTCAGCCTTCAAGATTATAGCTTTTCTTCCTTCGATAGCAGTTTCAGCAACCACTATATCCTTCTCTATCTTTCTTTTTCTTTTGCCCAACATAAATTTTGAAACAATAAGGGGCCCAATACCATCGCCTATAGGCTGACCGTCTGCAAAAGCTTTTGATGCTCCAATTAAGGCCTTAGCTTCTTGCATTATGAGTGGAAGTATCATTTGAAGTTGCAATATAAGATAGAAACTTGAGGTTTTTTTCCCCAATAAATAAAAGTGTCTTACAATTCTGTAGATAGTATTTAGAGCTAGAGAGACCTCCACCAAGTTTTCGAGATTATTTACTTGAACATCATCAGCCTTAGGCGCGATTTTTTTAACTTCACTCTTGAATTTGCTATCTCTAACATTAAGCAAATGATCGAGTTTCGGTATAATGCCCGCAGGATCCAGATTGACTGGAGAGATAAGGAAATGTTCTAAAAGCGAATTCAATTTTGGAGTTGGATCTTCTTTGGGCTTGCCAATCTCGCGTATAATTTTTAATGTTAAATTCTTTGATTCTGATTTCATCATTTCAAGTTTTTTCATAGTTCCGCCCATATTCCAAAGCATTGTCCATAATTGTATTTTCTGTCCGAAAAAAATGAACATAATGAAAGACATATACATAAGAGTTGAGATTATAGGAGCTATGGAGGAGCCTTCGCCGCCGAATAATCCTAACTGCAATACATAATCAAGAAGCAATTAAAGCACCTAAACGGAGTTAAAATATTCTCTCATTATAGAGTGTTGGTTATAAATGTTTCATGCATTAACCATATTATCCATGCATCACTTTAGCGTTTGTAAATTGGAGTTGGCAGCAGTCCAGACTTCGCGTTGGCTTTCGCACAACACTACCATCTGAATCGCCTGGGAGATTCACTTCCGTGTTTCCGGTGAAAGCTGTGTACCCATAAGTTTCACTTTCGGAATGGGAACGGGTCCTAGCTCCCAGCTTTGGCCGTCAACCCCAAAATAGATTTAGAAAAAGAGGCTTTTAAACTTTTTAAGGTTGACTCTTTTTTTCTTCGAATTTATTCAAGTACTGTTCAAAACATCCGATGCTCTTTAGATATATCCCATAATCTACGAGAGCTGCCATTGCATGAGAGGCTTCCTCTGGTGAAGGATAAGCCGGAATCCCAACCTTCTCGAAACGAGAGCGAATATATATTGCCATTTCAGTTTTGCCTATATCGCAAGCTACTATTGGCTTGGAATAGCTGACCATGATGTTTCCTATTGAATCAACGAAGTCTTCCTCGATTGCAGGTAGATGATGAATGCCAATAACAATTATGCCATCTATAGCTTGCTCTTCTAACAATAGCTCAATGCTATATTTGAACATCTCAGATGTGGCGGAGCCCGTAAGATCTACTGGATTAGTACTGGCAATAAATTCTGGAACGATGTTTCTTTTTTTAAGATCTTCAAACTTAGCGATTGTATCTTCAGATAATCTATTAATTTTCAATCCTCTTATTTCACACTCATCTGCGGCCATTACGCCTGGTCCTCCAGCGTCCGTTAGTATAGCTACATTTCCTCCTCTCGCTGGAGGTTGAAAAACGAGGGCTTTACCCATATCGAAGAATTCTCGCATGTTATGCGCTCTAATTATACCAGTTTGTGAGAATGCAGCATCGTATATTTCATCTGAACCACTAATAGCTCCTGTATGAGAGGATGCTGCGCGAGCACCAGCCTTTGTTTGACCTGATTTAAGAGCAATTATTGGTTTTTCTTCAGTGATTTCCTTCGCTACATCCATAAATCTTCTTCCTGAATCGATGCTTTCAGCATATAAAAGAATTAAATGAGTGTTCTTGTCTTTCCTCAGAAAATACAGGATTTCAGATTCATCTACATCGCATTTGTTCCCAAAACTTACAAATTTACTTACTCCAATTTGTTCACCTGTAAGGTAATCTAAGGCCGCAGCGCCAAACGCACCACTTTGGCTCACTATTGCCATATGACCTGGCATTGGCCTAGGAGTGGCTACCATAACATCGCCTGTCTTGAGAACTTTGGTCTCCGGAAGAAAAAGCATATCAACTCCTGTATATGAATCGTAAACACCTATGCAATTAGGACCTATAAGGCGCATACCACCTTTTCGAGCAATTTCTTTGATATTATCTTCGCACTCATAATTTCCAATTTCGCTAAAGCCTGCTGAGATAATAATAGCTACTTTAACACCTTTTTTCGCAGCGTCCTTTATAACTTCAGTAACAGCAGCTGCGGGAACAACAATGACTGTGGATTCCACATCATATGGTAGCTTCTTAAGCGATGGGTAGCATTTGTGTCCAAGAATGCTGTCCTCATTGGGATTGATTGGGTAGATTTCTCCTTTAAATATCCCTCTTCGTTTGTTCTGTGCAAAATTTGAAAAAATTACATTCCCAGCTTTTCCTATTTTTTTCGATGCCCCGACTATTGCTATTGAATTCGGGTCAAAGAACATATGCAGATTCTTAATAGATGGCTTTTCTTGGTCCATTGCTCTTTTCAACTGTGATGAAACAATAATGTTTTACTTGAAAATTATTATTGAAGGAAAAAAGTCTTTTGTAATAAATCATATTTGCCTAATTTATTTTTCATGCTGCCTTTTATTGAAAAATTTATTATAATCATATCGTTCACTTTAAGTTGGGGCCGAGTCACAGGCAGGGGCCGTAGACCACAGGGAGTCTAACAATCTCTGTGGACGGTTTCTAGCCAGGTATGACGACAACTGATGACGTTAAAGAAAGGTCGTTAAGGGCTCCAGAAAAAAATATGGGTTTGCGGACCTATCAAAGGGATGAAGAATTTCAGGAGCGCGTGAAGAAACCCGTAGACATATGAACAATGGCGGAAGTCGAGGGTTCAAAATGGTTACAGCCATGAAAATCCCTTCGGCCCCATCATTACTTCGGCTTAAGCTAACGAAGAATGGGGCTTCCTGTCCATTGAGTTTTGAATTCTCAAATTTTTGTATTTTAGGAGCGTAGGTTGCAAATGGAGTTCAAGAAACCAATTATAGCTGTGATAGGAAATAAAAAAACAGGTAAAACAGCTCTAGTAGAATTCCTAGTCAAAGCCTTTACAGCCAATGGATTAAAGATTGCAACAGCTAAGCATATCAGTTTAGAAGATTTTTCCCTAGATAGAGAAGGTACGGATACTTGGAGGCATAACAAAGCAGGAGCGAAAATAGTAATAAGTGTCTCGAATGCAGAAACCGCTGTATTGTTTAAAGATGCTGAACGAGGATTTTCCCTGAAAGCAATGGAAATGTTTACAGAAAATAGTGATTTGCTTTTACTAGAGGGTTTCTCAAAATATGTTGCGAAGATACCTTACATCGGTATAATTGTTTGCATTAAAGATGAGAGAGAGATTGAAACTTACGAAAGGATGATTGAGGAGGAAATAATTACTTTCTGCAGCTTGAATCCTATCAATGTTAAGGAAGTACTCGTCATAAATAAGGATAAGAAAAAATTTGTAGCGCGTTCTTTGAGTTACTTCAATAAAAGAAGAGAAACTCTGAAAATATTGGATTCATTGCCAAGAATAGACTGTAGAAAGTGCGGATATCAAACTTGCGAAGAAATGGCTATTGCAATATATAATAAAGAGTTAACGCGTGATGATTGCAATATTTTGCGAGATAATAAAAAGTCAAAAATCAAGATCGAAATTGATTCAGAGGAAGTACCTTTGAATCCATTCGTTTCAAATATGGTTTATGAAGTAACGATGAGCATACTGAAGTCGCTTAAAAGAGCTCCCATTGAGGTTAAAAAAAGACTGTTAATCAAAGTAACCTAGCCACAATTCCTATATAACATTAGTTAAAGTCCGCGTTAATTCAGCCAATTAAAAAAATTTTTAGCTTTAAACAATTTAAGTGTAAAATATTGAGGTTTAGATTATGGAAAATGAAAAAGAGATAGGAATCGTGAAACATTTCTATCCTAAGATAAGTGTGGCAGTAATAGAGTTAAAAGACGAACTCAAAGTTGGAGAACAGATTATTGTTAGGGGGAGCACTACTAGCTTAGAGCAATCAGTTGATTCTATACAAATTGAGCATGAAAGTGTGGATAAAGCTACAGCGGGCCAATCCATTGGATTAAAGGTCAAAGATAGAGTAAGAGAAAATGACATAGTGTATAAGAAAATTGCGTTAGGTTAGTATTCAAGAATTAAATTCTATAACCATTTTTAAGATTCTGCAATAATTAAAATCTTTGCAAAGCGCGTGTAACTATTAATTCTGATTGAATGGAATTATAATCCCAAACAACTCCATGACCATTTTCCAAAAACTTATAATCTAATCTAATTAATGTCTGTGCAAAGTATCGATGAATGGGATAATCCGGGAATTGTTATGGGCAATAATAAAACAAAGATAGATCCTTGGGGAACGATCGATATAAAGGATTATTCGGAACTATTCTCCCTTTTTGGCATAGAACCAATAGAGAATATTCTGAATAAAATACCGAGCCCACATCGATATCTAAGGCGAAATATCATTTTTGGCCATAGAGACCTCGGAAAGATTGTTGACTCAATAGAAAAAAAGAAGGAATATGCTGTCATGTCTGGTATTAAGCCAACAGGGCCACTTCATTTGGGCAGTAAAATGACGGCTGAAGAGATTATTTACTTTCAAGGCTTATCTGATAAATCTATGGCTTTTTATGCAATTGCTGACGTTGAAGCATATTGCGACAATGGATTGCCTTTTGATCATACTTCAGAAATAGCTGTTAACAATTTGGCAGATATTCTCGCATTGGGATTAAAACCAGAAAGGACTTTTGTATATAAGCAATCTGAAGAAATACGAGTTATGAACCTCGCATTGATATTCTCAAGAAAGGTTACCAGAAATACTATAGAGGCTATATATGGCGAGAGGCCTCTCGGACTCTACTTTTCAGCATTAGTTCAAGCGGGCGACATTCTTTTACCAGAACTTGAAGATTTCGATGGGCCTAAGCCCGTTCTCGTTCCTGTTGGAGCTGATCAGGACCCTCATATTCGATTGACAAGAGATTTGGCTAGAAAATATTCGAGCGAATTCAAATTCATTTTGCCTAGTGCAGTTTATCATAAACTAACAAGATCATTAAGAGGAGAGTTCAAGATGTCTAAACGTGATCCTATGAGCTTATTGACACTTGAGGATTCTCCGGAATTAGCAAAGAAGAAAATTATGGATTCTTTGACTGGTGGTAGAGAAACGACTGCATTGCAAAGAAAGCTAGGAGGAGAGCCTGAAAAATGTGTGGTGTACGAACTTTGCTTATTTCACTTTTGTGACGATGATGATAAAGTGAAACAGATATATCAAGAATGTGTTGAAGGAGGAAGAGTATGCGGAGATTGTAAAACCGAGATAGCTGAAATAGTGGCTAACTTCTTATATGAGCACCAAAGGAAGAAATCAAAAATGATTGGAATTTCACGTAAACTTTTGAAGAAAAAATGATGCTTAATGTTAAAAATCAAATATTTTTATATTTATTTGGGTACCGCACGTTGGGTTAGCAACTAATGATAGAATTAAGAGAAAATGAGTACCAGATTTTCTCAATACTGAAAGAGATGAAGAGCGAAGTAAATACTAGAGAGCTAAGTAGAAGAACTGGCTTAAACGAGTCGGCTATCGTAAAAGGCTTGCTGCTTCTTTCTAAATTTAACCTTATTGAGCTTATTGAAGAAAAAATTACGTTTATCAGGTTGAATGAAGAGGGATTAACTTATCACCAATTAGGATTGCCTGAAAATAGATTAGCAAATGCTGTTCTATCCTTGGGAGGTATTGCTGAAGTAGAAAATGCTATTGAATCAGCGCACATAAGCAAAGAGATGATTCCAATAGTCTTAGGATGGGTGAGAAAGAAAGGATTAGCAATCATTAGGAAAGAGAAGGGAGAAATATTTTTAGAGGTATCGAAGAAACCCAAAGAAACAGAAGAAGAAAAGTTACTAAGCCTCATACATGAAAAGGGACAAGTCTCTGATCGAGATTTAAGCGAAGAAATAAGAAAAATTGCTTTTTTGCTTAAGAAACGTAATCTGATTGAGGAGTCCCAGAAAACTATAAGAAAGGTAAAATTGACCGACAAAGGAATGAAAATCGATGCACAATCCATCAAGATGGTCGAAGGAGTTACTGCTTTGGACTCAAGGTTGATAACAACGGGAGAATGGCGAAAAGTAAAGTTATTGGAATATGATGTTGCCTCCTCACCCCCTGCGGTCTATCCTGGAAAAAGACATTTCTATATTGATTTTATAGAGGAAGCTAGAAAAATTCTCCTTGCAATGGGCTTTGAAGAATCAGAAGGCCCATTCGTTGAAACAGAATTCTGGAATTTCGATGTTCTATTTCAAGCGCAAGATCATCCTGCAAGAGAAATTCACGATAGTTATATGCTGAAGGTTCCTAAAATTGGTGTTATCGAAAATAAAGAGTTGATGGAGAGAGTAAAGAAAACCCACGAAGATGGATGGACAACAGGCTCTAGAGGCTGGGGATATAAATGGAGCCCAGATATAACTCGAAGATTAGTCTTGAGAACACAAACTACAGCGGTTTCAATGCGTTATCTAAACAAGAATAAAAAACCGCCCATCAAAATGTTCTGCCTCTCAAAGGTTTTTAGACCAGATGTATTAGATGCCAAGCACTCTATGGAATTCACACAACTTGAAGGAATAGTTGGCGATAAAAAAATTACCTTGCGCCATTTACTAGGATTGCTCCAAAAATTTGCTGCCGGTCTTGGTCTTGGCGAAGTAAAATTCAGGCCGGGATATTTCCCTTTCACTGAGCCGAGTGTAGAATCTTTTGTAAAGCATCCAAAGCTTGGATGGGTTGAATTCGTAGGAGCCGGCATGTTTAGACCAGAAGTACTTGAACCTTTGGAAATAAAATTCCCAGTAATCGCATGGGGCATAGGCCTTGATAGGTTAGCTATGATAGGACTCGGAATAGATGATATTCGAGAACTTTACTCCAAAAGGCTTGAAATGTTAAGAGATCGGAAATTGTAGGTGAAATCTTCTATTGCCGACTATTACAGTAATTTATGATGATCTTATCGAGCTAATCGGTAAAAAAATACCGATTGATAAACTTGAGGAGGCTTTTTTCCAAACAAAATGCGAAGTCGAGGCAATCAACGATGGAGAGATCACACTAGAAGTTATGGCAGACAGACCTGACTTATTGAGCGCAGAGGGAATCGCTCGTGAATTAAAGGGAATTTTAGAATTGAAATTAGGATTAGAAAAATATGAGATTGGAAGAAGTAATGTAAGAATCATGGTAGAACCTAGCGTTAAGGATGTCCGGCCACATATCTCTTCTTCTATTGTTAGGGGAATCAAACTAGACGATGAGAGCATCAGACAAGTTATGCAATTGCAGGAGAAGCTCCACCAAACCTACTGCAGAAGGAGGAGAAAAGTTTCCATCGGAATTCATGATCTTGATAGCATAGAACATGATGTATTCTATGCTGGAATTAAACCTGAAAAAATTAGATTCGTACCTTTAGATGAAGATAGAGAGATGAATGGTAGAGAGATTTTAGAGTGCGTTTCGAAAGGAAGAGAGTATGGCCATATAATTAAAAATTTTCCGAGATACCCTCTGTTATTCGATAGCAAGGAGAATGTGCTGTCTATGCCCCCGATCATTAACGGCATAGTTACTAAGGTTACCGAGAATACCAAGAATCTTCTTCTAGATGTTACCGGCACAGATCTGGGATTAGTAGAATTCGTTAACAACATTGTGGTTACTAATCTGGTCGAGAGGGGCGGAAGAATAGAGGATGTTAGAATTATTAATAAGAATAAAACAAAATATGTTCCAAAGCTCGAACCTCAAAAAATCGGTTTTCGACCAAATTTTGTAAATGAAATGCTTGGATTAGAATTAAGAAATTCACAAATAATCGATTCGCTTAAAAGGATGCGTTATGGAATCAGAAAAAGTGGCGAAAACTATATTGAGGCATTAGCACCGCCTTACAGAGCAGATATATTCCATGAGATTGATATCGTTGAGGACGTAGCTCTAGGATATGGTTACAATATATTGGGGCTTGAAATGCCTTTAATTTCGACAATGGGTATTGAAAGAGAAATTACTGGTTTCATGCGTAAAGCATGTAATCTGATGACAGGCCTAGGCTTTCAAGAAATATTGAATTATGTGATGACAAATAAAAGAACGTTATTCGACAGGATGGCAATTCAGGAAACTGAAGTTGCAGAAGTTGAAAACCCCTTAACCTTAGAATATTCAATACTTAGAAATTCATTATTGCCTGGATTGATCAGTTTCCTAAGTTTTAATAAGCATGTTTCTTATCCACAAAAGATCTTTGAATGTGGAGACGTGGTGGTTCTAGATAGCAATAGACCTACGAAGACAAAGAACGAAAAGAAGTTAGCTGCAGCAATTTGTGACTTTAAGGTTAGCTATGAAGATATTCAAGGCGTAATTCAAGCCTTTTTAAAAAACATGGGGATTAAAAATTGGAGCCTGAAGAGAACTGAGAATTCAAGATTCATTAAAGGCAGAGTAGCATCCACGCATATCGATAAGATCAAAAGGCCTGTAGGTATCTTGGGAGAAATTAATCCTTCTATTTTGAATAACTTTGAATTAGAAAATCCTGTCGTAGCCTTCGAAGTTAATCTCGAAGATATAATTAATATTATGAACTGATTTACGCAAGCTAGAATTCGATTCCAGAAGATTTTTTAATTTGATATAAAGATTTCATTGAATATTCATTATATCTAACGCGTATTAATGAATGCTAAAATAAAGAAGGTAAACGCCATGCAAAAGACAGAAAAAATA